>JBGOVN010000117.1:0-5030 GCA_041478155.1 Bacteroidota bacterium
ATATCGCGTGAGTTCAAAACCCGCCACTTTTGAGATTCCGTAAGCAGACCGGGGGTGGAATCGTGTCAATTCATTCTGAGGGACCTCAGCCACCTTTCCCATCATCACGCTCGAACCGGCGAAGTAGAAGCGACATTTCGGCGCAAGCTCCTTCACGGCGGAGAGCATGTAATGCGTCCCGTTGATGTTGGTATTAAACGTGGAGAATTCATCCTCGAAGGAGTAACTGACAAAACTCTGAGCCGCAAGATGATAGCATTCATCCGGTTGGACCGTCCGAACGACATTGAATAAACTTGGGTAACTCTCCAACGAAGCGGAGTGGAGGTGTACCGAGGTGAGGAGATGTCTGATCCTCATCATGCGATGGTCCGGATCTTCCATAGCGACGCGACGAACGATGCCGTGTACTTCATACCCTTTACCGAGGAGCAATTCGGTAAGGTATGATCCGTCCTGCCCGGTTATGCCAGTGATGAGCGCTTTTTTCGTCATGGGGAGTTACCGTGGGATGAATTGCTTTGATTTAAGATAGAGAATAGTCTAAATTTAATCAACAGATGTTCTCGCACGACAGTCAAAGTGAACAAGGCGTCAAACATGAACGTTATCGCGCTCGACGGGCGGAAGTATTTTGATTATGGAATCGGCACCTACATACAAAATCTTGTCAAACAGTTTTCCGATGAACGGTCACCGTTTGACTTTCTGTTGTATGTAGCGCCAGAGGATAAGCCGGACATTCACGTCCCGGCGGGATGGAGGACGAGGGTTGTCCCTTATAGAAAATATTCGCTTGAAGAAATCTTCTCGTTCGGTTCGACCATTCGACACGAACGTGTAGCGGTTTTCCATTCACCCCACTACACGCTTCCGGTGGGACTGAAGGGGAAGTCAGTGGTGACAATTCACGACATGATTCACCTCCGTTTTCCCCAGTACTTTAACGCGTTGCAGAGGATGTACGCATTCGGCATGATTCGCCATGCTGTCTCGAACGCCGGCGCGATCATCGTTGATTCAGAATTTACGAAACGCGACATCCTTCATACATTCCGACTCCGGGAGGATAAGATCACGGTCATCCATCTTGGCGTAGGCAAGGAATTTGTTCCCGTTAAGGATGCTTCACGCGAAAAAAAGTTTCGGAATCAATTTAATCTGAAACATCCGTACGTTCTCTTTGTGGGAAATATGAAGCCGCACAAGGGAGTGGGACTCCTCTTGCGCGCGTTCAAGACCCTTTCCGGTCGAAGAGACGACCTCGATCTTGTTTTCGTGGGAGGTTCGTTCGACCAGGATCCGTCTTTGCGCCGTCAGGTCGACGAATTGGGGCTTCGTGGGAACGTTCGGCCGCTCGGAAATCTTTCGTCCGCAGACCTTGTCATGGCGTACAATGCCGCGGAGCTGCTCGTGCTTCCTTCATCGTACGAAGGGTTCGGCCTGCCGGCTCTGGAAGCGATGGCATGCGGAACTCCCGTCGTCGTCTCCAACGCTGGATCCCTGCCCGAGGTCGTTGGCGATGCAGCGGCCATGTTTGAGTCCGGGGCAGAGCCCGAACTCGTTGACGCACTCAGGACTGTCTTGCGGGACTCGAAGACCCGAAGAGAACTTGTCTCAAAAGGAAAAGCGCGAGCAAGGCAATTTTCGTGGAAATCAACTGCACAGAAGACTCTCGGCGTTTACTCGACGGTCATGGAATAGCGCATGGCAAAGTCGAACGGCAGGAGGAGGATCGGAATCTTCGGAGGGACATTTGACCCGCCGCACATCGGTCATCTGATTATCGCCGAGCAAGCCCGCGAGCAGCTTCAACTCGACACGGTCTTATTCGTTCCCGCATTCATTCCGCCGCACAAGATTGAAGGAGTCTCGAGCACTGCGGCTCATCGGCTCGCACTCCTGCGATTGGCCGTCAAAGGAAATCCGAACTTCAAGGTGTCCTCGATAGAGTTGAAACGCAAAGGCGTTTCCTATACGGTCGATACTGTGAGGGCTCTTCGAGAACAGTTTGACGCCTCGGAGCTTTTTCTGATTGTCGGAAGCGATAATTTTCTTGATTTTCGCTCCTGGAAGTCTCCGGATGAGATTCTCTCGCTGGCAACGATTGCAGTGTATGAGCGTGAGGGTTTTGAAAATGCCGGCAAAGACGCGCAACTCGTGAGGCACAGTGAGTTTCTGAAGAGTACCCGTATGACCGTTTCCTCGACAAACATCCGACATCGAGTGCTGTATGGCGAGACTATTCGCTATCTCGTCCCCGAGTCTGTGGAAAAATACATCGTGAGACATCATCTGTACCAACCGCGGGGGCGAAAATGAATTCCGCCGCCTCGCGAGAAGAAATACAGAAGATTGTCGATACCGACCACTACGACCCGTTCGCCGTTCTCGGCCCGCACCTCGTAGGAGAGGGGAACAAACGGTGCGTCGCTATTCGAGCCTTTCTTCCTGATACCCGCCAGGCCTTTGTCGTTGAGGAGCGCAATGCCAAGAAGGAACACAAGATGGAGAAAATCCATCCCGACGGTCTTTTCGAGGTTCTTCTTCCAGACCGATCCGAAATTTTTCCCTACAGACTCAAGAAAGAGTCGCTAACGGGAGATGTCGAAACGTTCAGGGATTCTTATTCCTTCCTTCCCACTCTGACTGATTTCGACCTCTACCTCTTCAATGCAGGAGATCATCATCGCATTTATGAGAAACTGGGAGCGCATCTTGCCCAGGTCAACGGAGTCGGTGGCATCCAGTTCAGCGTTTGGGCCCCCAACGCCCGAAGCGTAAGCGTTATAGGCGATTTTAACGGCTGGGATAGACGGAAACACGCCATGCGAGTCCTGGGCACCTCAGGTGTCTGGGAGATATTTATTCCGGGTCTCGCTGAGGGACAGCTCTACAAGTTCCAGATCAAGACCCGGGCCGGCGTCATCCTTGACAAAACGGACCCGTACGCTACGGAAATGGAATACCGGCCGCGAACGGCCTCGAAGATTAATTTTCTCTCCTACGCCGGCTGGACAGACGGCGAGTGGAGAGAGCGATGCAAGAACGAGGACCATTTTGCAAAGCCGATGTCTGTTTACGAGGTGCATCTCGGCTCGTGGATGCGGCACGTGTACGACAATAATCGTTGGTTAAACTATCGGGAATTGGCGGAGAAGCTTGTAGAGTACGTCGAGCAGCGAGGGTTTACACACATCGAACTAATGCCGGTCATGGAATATCCGTACGACGGCTCGTGGGGATACCAGGTGAGTGGCTACTTTGCGCCGACGAGCAGGTTTGGTTCGCCGCAGGATTTCATGTATTTCGTCAACCATTGCCACGAACACCACATTGGCGTCATACTGGATTGGGTTCCTGCTCATTTTCCAAAAGACCTTCACGCGCTCGGACAGTTTGACGGAACTCATCTCTACGAACATGCAGACCCCCGCAAAGGCGAACACCAGGACTGGGGGACGTACATTTTTAATTACGGACGGAATGAAGTACGGAATTTCCTGCTGAGTAACGCGCTCTTCTGGATCGAGAAGTATCACGTGGACGGACTCCGGATCGACGCCGTTGCTTCGATGCTCTACCTTGATTATTCCCGGAAGCATGGTGAATGGGTACCCAATGCCTATGGCGGACGTGAAAACCTGGACGCGATCTCATTGTTGAAACATCTGAACGGCCTGGTCCAGAAATATTATCCCGGAGTGTTGATGATTGCGGAGGAGTCGACTGCTTTTCCAGGGGTCACATCCAAAGTTGAAGACGGCGGATTGGGTTTTAGCCTCAAGTGGAACATGGGATGGATGCACGACATGCTCGAGTATTTCACGAAGGACCCGATCCATAGGTCTCACCATCACAACAAACTAACATTCGCACTGCTGTACGCGTTCAACGAACGCTTTCTTCTCCCATTGTCCCACGATGAAGTAGTCCATGGCAAAGCGTCTCTTCTTTCGAAGATGCCGGGAGACGAGTGGAGGCAATTCGCAAATTTGCGTCTCCTGTTCGGGTTGATGTACGGGTTCCCCGGAAAGAAAATGATCTTTATGGGGGGCGAATTTGGACAACGATCTGAATGGAATCATGAGGGTCAGCTCGATTGGCCGGTCCTCCAATACTCCGTCCATGCTTCGCTCCAGCACTGGGTGGACGACCTCAACAGACTCTACGTCCAGGAACCAGCGCTCTACGAAGTCGACTTTCACTACTCAGGTTTTGAATGGGTCGATTTCCATGATGAGAAGAGCAGCGTTGTCTCGTTCGTTCGGAAATCCGCCAAGGGAAGTGCCTCCATCGTCGTCATCTGCAACTTCACGCCCGTTCCCCGGGAAGGCTACAGGATCGGCGTCCCGGAAGGGGGAACCTATCGCGAACTCCTGAATAGCGACTCGTCGTACTACGGCGGAAGTAATCTGGGGAATGCGGGAGCCATTCCGACTGAGCCAGTACCGTACCATGGCAAAGAAAACTCCATTCTCCTTACCCTTCCCCCCTTATCAGTACTCTTCTTGAAGAAGTAGTTTTTTCCGGAACGGAAGAAAAAATTACTTCATGGTCTCCATCGATCAACTTCAGAGCGACCTCAAGGGTGACCATAGTGATGGTAATGACCACTGGTACGTAGTGGCACGCTCCTTGTATCAATATCCCTTGGTCGCCCTGACTCATAGAGAGTGGGAAGTTTGGTCTCTGAAACCTCTTGGGGCTTTTCTGTGTTTACATACGAGAAGACGCGGGTTTCCGAAGCATCGAACCAGGCCTTTTTCCCGCCCCTCTCGATGAGGGATGATTTATAGCACCCTTGGAGCCAGATTCTGACTTGGAATGATACAGGTACATAGGTTGAACTGTAGAAGGAACTTGTCGCAAATTTGATATTGACAAAGAAGTTAACGAAATTACGTTAAGTCGTTTCCTAACAACATTAACTCCTTGAAGGAAGGGTTCACATGGGACAACAGCAGCTCATACTAGTACTGCTTGGCATTATGATCATCGGTGTGGGGATCGCTGCAGGCCTTGGTTTG
>JBGOVN010000125.1:0-4857 GCA_041478155.1 Bacteroidota bacterium
CCAGTTGAAAAAGAGGCCTAAGAAGTGATGACAGAGAACGTTAATGAACTGGCGCAAGGTGAATCGAAAGGCCGATCGGAGTTCAAGGTTCGGGTTCTCCTGGTAAAACTGCTCTTCGTCGTGATCTTTATTGTCGTTGCGGCGAGGCTCGTGACGATCCAAATACTCGAATCGCCGAAGTATCAACAGCTTGCGAGGAAGCAGTATGAACAAAAATTCGTGCTGCCGGCGACGCGTGGAAACATCTACGACAGAAACGGCAACGTGCTGGTCTCGAACACGATGTACGTTTCGTTCGCGGCGGATCCAAAAATTGTCGGCGAGAACCTCGATGATGTCGCGAGTACTTTTTCGAAGATCTTCGGAAAACCGAAATCGGTTTATCTCGAAAAATTAAAAGACAACTCGAAGCGTTTTGTGTGGCTTGAGCGCGGCGTTCAGCCGGAACTCGCGAAACGAGTCCGGGCAGAGGGGCTTGACGGCATTGTGTTGATGAACGAACCAAAACGCGTCTACCACTACGACGACCTGGCTGGGACGCTAATCGGTTTCACGGATGTTGACAACAAGGGCATTTCCGGACTCGAGCTTCAGCTGGACGATGTGCTCCGCGGATCGAGCGGCTCCGTCGTAATGCAGCGAGACGGGCTCGGACGAGTCCGGCCGTCTGTCGGGTATCCCCGGATCGAACCGGTCGATGGTCATGACGTTGTATTGACGATTAACGTTTCCTACCAGGCGATCGTTGAAGAGGAATTGAAGCGGGGCATCGCGGCCAACAAGGCCGACGGCGGACTTTCTGTGATGCTCAATCCAAAAACGGGAGAGATTCTGGCTCTGTCCGTTGTCCCAAGTATCAACCCCAACAACTTCGACGGTTCGAACAGCGCCGCGATGAGAAATCGTGTCGTATGCGATTTGTTTGAGCCAGGCTCAGTTTTCAAGGTCGTAACCGCTTCAGCCGCTTACGAGAGGAAGCTCCTCACACCGACGACGAAATACTATGCAGAGCACGGAGAAATGAAGATCCCGCTCGCGGGCAAACGGTTTCGCACCATCAGGGACACACACCAGTACGATTGGCTGACGTTCGAAGAGGCAATTGAATTTTCCAGCAACATCGTCATGGCGAAGGTCAGCAAACAGATCGGGCCGGAACAGCTCTATCGACAGGCTCGCGATTACGGGTTCGGTGTTCTCTCCGGCATCGACCTCCCCGGCGAAGTTCGCGGCCGCTTGAAAAAACCGAATGAATGGTCGAGGACTACCTTGCAGTCGCTTTCGTACGGCTACGAGGTCGGTGTGACTCCCCTTCAAATTGCCTGCGCGTACACCGTGGTGGCAAATGGAGGAGTCTTCATGAAACCCTCGATCGTTGCCGCGGTAAGGAATTCGAGCGGAGAAATTGTTGCGGAACAGAAGATGCAAAAAATTCGACGAGTGGTTTCGACGGAAACGGCACGACTGCTCACGCAAGCATTCGAAGCGACCGTCGAACAAGGCACTGCAAAGGAAGTGTACATCCACGGAGTTCGGATAGCAGGAAAAACCGGAACGTCGAGAAAACTCGTTGAGGGTCAGTATTCGACGAGCAACTATACGGCATCGTTCGTAGGATTTTTCCCGGTCGAAGACCCCCAGGTGGTCTGTCTTGTCATGATGGATAATCCCAGGGCGCGCGGTTACTACGGCGGCAGCACAAGCGGCCCTATCTTCCGTGCAATCGCCGAGAGAGTCATCATGACATCACCGCGCTTCTCGTCTCCGCCCGTGGCTCAGACAGCCCGACAAGAAAATACAACTGTCATCGTTCCCGATGTGAGAACGCTTCGGCCCGGTCTCGCGCAAAAGATGCTCGCGGGAGAAGGCTTAGGAGTTCAATTCTTCGGAAAGGGCGAGGTGGTACTCCGCCAATCCCCGGAAGCTGGAAAGCGGATGGAGAAAGGCGAACCCGTGACGCTCGTCCTGAAAAATGACGAAGACCAGCAGAGCGGAACCGTGGTTGTGCCGGATGTTCGGGGCATGAGCGTGCGGCGGGCGTTAAATCGGCTGGTGGTCGATGAATTTGGTGTAAGCGTGCGCGGCTCGGGCGTGGTCCAGCAACAGAGTCCTCCACCCGGCCAACGAGTCGGCGCCGGCGCGGCAGTTGTGCTTGTCTGCGGCTCGCAGAGCCTGTCACAAGCAACGCTCCACTAAAAGCCTGGTTCAATCGGATGAAATTAGCCCGGCTGCTGGATGGAGTTGCGGTATCGAAATTGTTTCAGACGACGTTCGGCCGAATGGTCGTCACGCACGATGTAGAGGTTCACAGTATTCAGTACGACTCGCGCAAGATCGTTGCCGGCGATTGCTTTGTCGCGATTGCAGGAGCAACGAGCGACGGCCACCAGTTCATTCAAAGCGCCGTGGCGAACGGTGCGAAAGTTGTGGTAATGGAAAACGATGGTTTCCTGCCGGATTCATACTTCATGCATGCCGGCGTTGTCAAGATCATCGTTAGCGATTCGCGAAAGACTCTTGCGCTCATGGCGGGGAATTACTTCGAACATCCGACGAGAAAAATGACCGTTATCGGTGTAACAGGTACGAACGGAAAAACGACCACAACGCATATCATGAAATCCATTCTCGAAGCCCGAGGAGAGCGTGTGGGATTGGTTGGAACAATCGAGTATGATCTGGGGAACGCCGTTCTGCCGGCAACACACACCACGCCCGAATCCCTCGAACTGAATCAAATGTTCGCGCGAATGGTCGAGGCGGGATGCACGTCGGTCTCGATGGAAGTCTCCTCGCATGCGCTCCACCAATCAAGAGTCTACGGCTTTGAGTTTGCGGCTGGCGTGTTTACAAATCTGACGCAGGATCATCTCGATTACCATCGAACGATGGAGGGATATTTCGAGGCGAAAAAAATTCTGTTCGATGCGCTCGACGTTTCTGCGGTTGCCATCACTAATGGCGACGACGGTTGGGGACCGCGGCTGGTATCATCGACCAAAGCAAAAGTCGTTTCTTACGGAATCGATTCCCCGGCGGATGTTCAAGCTACGAATGTCCAGCTCAGGATCGACGGTACACACATGAACGTCAAGTACAAGGGGGAAACAACGGAGGTTCAATCTCCCCTCGTAGGCCGTTTTAACGCGTACAACGCCCTCGCGGCGTTTACGGCAAGCGCTGCACTCGGAATGGAGAATAAAGCGATCAAACGGGGAATCGAGCTTCTGAAGCCGGTGAGAGGCCGCTTCGAGCGTCTCCAGTCGAAGAAGGGCTGGACTGCCATCATCGACTATGCTCACACGCCCGATGCCCTGGAAAAATGTCTGCAGACCCTCCACGATGTCATGCCGAAGGAACGCCGCGGAAGGATCATCACAGTATTCGGTGCCGGCGGCGATAGGGACAAAACGAAGCGACCGTTAATGGGAACTGTTGTGGGCGAACTGAGCGATGTCGTGATTGTGACATCCGATAATCCTCGCACCGAGGACCCGGAAAAGGTTATTGACGAAATCCTGACCGGCATTTCGAAAAAATCAAGTGTCATCAGAGAGGCGGATCGAAAGAAGGCAATTCACGAAGCGACGAGAATGGGAAAACCCGGTGATGTTATTCTTGTTGCGGGAAAGGGCCACGAAGAGTATCAGGTTGTTGGAAACGAGAAGGTACATTTCAGCGACCGGGAAGTGATTGAAGAATTTGCCTGACGGTATTCGATGAAGCTCGGAGGAGCCGACATCGTTGGCATTCAGCACGTACAGGCGCTCGGGTTTGACGACGGCCAGAACCTCCGCGTGTCCGGGGCTTCGACGGATTCACGGTCGCTGAAATCAGGCGACATGTTCATCGCACTGCGCGGAGAACGGTTCGACGGCCACAATTTCATAACGGCGGCGATTCAGGCAGGCGCGTCTGTAGTAGTCGTTGACAGAAAGTGGGCCGAGGCAAACCGGGCCATGCTCGTGAGCATCAACGCTGCTCGGTTGGTTGTCGAGGACACGACGAAGGCGCTCGGATTGCTTGCAAATGCGTATCGCCGAAAATTCACAATACCGTTGCTCGCCGTCGGAGGAAGCAACGGAAAGACTACAACGAAGGAGATGATTCGAAACGTGGCGTCTCAGAAATTCAACGTTCTCTGCACCGAAGGGAACCTGAACAATCATGTCGGTGTGCCGTTAACACTCTTTCGGATGGAAAAAAAACATGAAGTCGGCATCATTGAATTCGGGACAAACCATCCCGGAGAGATACGGACACTTTGCGAAATTGCAGAGCCGACGCACGGAATACTCACAAATGTCGGACGGGAACACCTTGAATTTTTTGGCTCGCTCGAGGGAGTTGCAAAAGCCGAAGGAGAGTTGTTCGAATGGCTTGGTGAACACAAGGGCATGGCAATCGTCAACGCCGCCGATCCCTTGGTCGTCAAGCACTCGAAAAATGTCAAGGCGAAATTTATCTTCGGTCTGAGCACGAAGAGCTCAGACTGCAAAGGCACAATTCTGGACCTTGACGCGAACGCATGTGCCCGACTGAAGATCAAGCAGGCGGGAAAGAAGGCTTTCACAGTTCGACTCAACGTTCCGGGAGAGCACAATGCCCGCAATGCAGTTGCAGCCGCGGGAGTCGGCCTTGCACTCGGGGTGCCTCCAACGAAGGTTCAAAAGGGGCTCGAGTCGTTCAGAGCGGCCGGCAAGAGGATGCAGGTCCAAAGGTTGGACGGCGTAACAATCCTGAACGATACATACAACGCGAACCCCGACTCCGTCCTCGCGGCGCTCTCAACGCTAAGGGCAATGAAAGCCTCCGGAAAAAAAATTGCAGTGCTTGCCGACATGCTTGAACTCGGAG
>JBGOVN010000038.1:0-7765 GCA_041478155.1 Bacteroidota bacterium
CAAAAGCGGCTCGATCGAAGAACAGCTCAAAAATCGAATCGTCGACGGGGACAAGGTCGGACTCAAGAGTGACCTGGACGAAGCCCTGAAAAAGTATTCTGCGCTCGACATTATCAACAAGTTTCTTCTCGACGGTATGAAGGTTGTGGGGGAGTTGTTCGGGTCGGGTCAAATGCAGCTCCCGTTTGTCCTCCAATCTGCTGAGGTGATGAAATCCGCCGTGGCTCATCTCGAACAGTTTATGGAAAAGGAGGAAGGGAGCAGGAAGGGGACGATGGTCATTGCTACAGTCAAAGGCGACGTGCACGACATCGGAAAAAACCTCGTCGATATCATACTCACGAACAACGGCTACAAGGTTGTCAACCTTGGCATTAAATGTCCGGTGGACACTTTGCTCCACGCCGCGGAGGAGCATAAAGCCGATGCGATCGGGATGAGCGGTCTTCTCGTAAAGTCTACGCTCGTCATGAAAGAAAATCTTGAAGTGATGAATGAACGCGATCTAAAAATTCCCGTGATTCTCGGAGGTGCTGCACTGACACGGCGGTACGTCGAGAACGACCTGCGTTCAATCTATCATGGAACAGTGTTCTACGCTAACGATGCCTTTGACGGGCTCCATCTCATGGAACGCATCGCGAGCGGCGAGCGTCCGATTCCCGTCGAGACAAGTCCCGCTGTCAAGAGCGAGGAGGGTGAGTCGTTAACCGGAACAGAAGCAAAAATTGCAATGAGTCTGGCGGCACGACAGGAACGAGATCCATTGCCGGATGATGCACAAGTCACGATAGCGGATCCTCAGAGGCGGTCGAAGATTCAAAGAGATGTCGCGATCCCGAAACCTCCATTCTGGGGGTCCAGGGTTGTCGAAGGGATCCCGCTGGAGGAGGTGTTCCAATTCGTCAACGACATCGCGCTCATCCGGGGTCAATGGCGCGTTGTGAAGGGTAAGATGAAGGAAGAGGAATACCTTCGCATCCTCGACGAGAAAATTTACCCGGAATACAATGCACTCAAACTGAAAATCAAGAGCGAACAATTGCTTGACCCAAAGCTCGTCTATGGCTACTTTCCATGTCAATCGGATGGTGACGACCTCATCATCTATCGGCCGCCCACGACGAAGAATGGCTCAAATGCACAGAACGCGATCGACGAACACGATCTTCGCGAGTGGCTCCGCTTCTCCTTCCCACGGCAGACCGGCGACCGCTGGCTCTGTCTCTCTGATTTCTTCGCCTCGGTCGATTCGAAGCGGATCGACGTTGTCGGCTTTCACCTCGTGACGGTCGGGAAAAAGGCATCGCAGTACTCGAAAACACTTTTCGAGTCGAATAATTACAAGGATTATCTTTTCTTCCACGGCCTCAGCGTGGAAAGTGCGGAGGCTCTGGCGGAACTCTGGCATAAAAAGATGAGAGCAGAACTCGGAATCGGATCCAAAGACGCGAGCGATATGAAGAAGTTGTTCAGCCAGGGCTACCAGGGTTCACGGTACAGTTTCGGCTATCCGGCGTGTCCGAACCTCGAGGACCAGGCGAAGCTCTTCGAACTGCTCAAACCGGAGCGCATCGGCGTCACGCTTTCCGAGGAGTTCCAACTCGACCCCGAGCAATCAACAAACGCAATCATCGTTCACCATCCCGAGGCGCGATACTTTAATGTCAGGTGATACAAACTCACAACTCACAACTCAAAACTCAGAACTTGAAACTTTAAACCTCCAACCCTAAACCTATTTTTTTATGCCCAATCTCATCCTTCTTCGTCACGGCGAGTCTCAATGGAATCTTGAAAACCGGTTTACAGGCTGGGTTGATATCCCACTCTCCAAGAAAGGAGAGGAAGAGGCGCGTGAGGCCGGTAGGAAACTGAAAAGTTACAAATTCGACATGGCCTTCACCTCCGTCTTGCAGCGAGCGATTGAGACGCTCAAGATTGTTCTCAACCTCACCGGCCAGCAAACTCTTCCCGTTGAACGGAACCAAGCGCTCAACGAACGTCACTACGGAGCGCTCCAGGGCCTCAACAAGGCAGATATTGGCAAACAGTACGGAGAAGAACAATTGAAGGTCTGGCGGCGAAGCTACGATGTCCCTCCGCCGAAGGACAAAACAGAACTGAATCCGGAAGGAATCAGCGAGAGCTTGAAAGATACCGCTGCACGAACGCTTCCGTACTTTGATTCAAGGATACTTCCGGAAGTCGTGTCAGGTAAAAGTGTCATAGTGGCTGCACATGGGAACAGCCTTCGTTCGATCGTGATGAAGCTCGATAGTCTCTCGAAGGCTCAAGTCCTCGAACTGAATATCCCCACCGGCGTGCCCCTGCTTTACGTCTATGACGGTGACAAAATTCTTGAACGAAAGTATCTTTGACGACTCAAGAAGTTGTATTTTTCCTTGATATTTTTTGCATTATTTTCTAATTTTCGACTCGCAATGGACGAACGATTCTGGCGCGGGATTCGGGAGTTTAACGACGAACGGTTTTATGAAGCGCACGAAGTTCTCGAGGACCTGTGGCATGAATATCGTGAAATTGACAGAACGTTTGTCCAGGGGTTGATACAGCTCGCCGCGGGGTTTTATCATCTGCAGTGTGAGAACCAACGCGGGGCGCTGAGTCAGCTCACGAAGGGGAAGACCAAGCTCGCTCAGTATGAACCCCGTCATTGCGAGATCGATGTGAAGACGCTTCTCGCCGATGTCGACTGCTGGCTGGAAAAGATCAATCACGCTTCTCCCGAATCCCGCGATGTCATGACGGCTGCGACGTTTCCAAAAATGGTTATCAAGACACCCTATCCGATCAATCCGCATTAATGAAGTGTAAGGAGAGAACGAAATGGCAACTATGATTACTGAAGAGTGCATCAACTGTGGTGCGTGTGAGCCGGAATGCCCGAACATCGCCATCTATGCTGGCGGAGTGCAGTGGGAACTTAACGGCGCAACGAACGAAGCAATCTCGAACGATTTCTATTACATCGTCCCCGAAAAATGTACGGAATGTGTCGGTCACTTCGACCAGGAACAATGCGCGGCCGTTTGTCCCGTCGACTGTTGTGTTCCGGATCCGAATCATGTGGAGTCAGAGGAAGTGTTGTACGAGCGGGCGAAGGCACTGCATCCAGACCGGACATTGGCCGAACTTTCGGCGGCTACATCGCACTTCCGCAAATAACTGCATAATTCATTATATTAACGGTCGGTTCGTCGGGTGATGAACCGACTTTTTATTTTTGTGCGGCGTTGCCTATGAAGATTGGCCCTTATGAGATCCATTCCATCGAGACGGGAAAGTTTGCACTCGACGGCGGCGCGATGTTCGGCATCGTTCCGTGGGTCTTCTGGAGTAAGACGAACCCGCCGGATGCTCGCCAACGGATCGACCTCGCGGCCCGTTGCTGGCTTATCCGCGGCAACGGAAAAACGATCCTCGTCGACGACGGCAACGGATCAAAATGGCCCGACAAGCTCAAAGACATTTACAACCTTCGAAATGAGGACGGCGACCTTTTCTCCTCGCTCCGGAGCTTCGGTGTCGTGCCCAATGACGTCACAGATGTAATCCTCACGCATCTTCACTTCGACCATGCGGGGGGTTCTACCCTCCGAGTCGACGGAGCCGTTGTGCCGGCATTCCCGCGGGCAAAGTATTACGTTCAGAAGAAACATTGGGAGCTTGCGCTTCAGCCGACGGATAAAGACCGCGGAAGTTTCATGCCCGAAGACTTTATGCCGCTGATGGAACACGGCGTGCTCGAATTCGTGGAAGGGGAATTTGAAATGTTTCCCGGAATTGAGTTGATCGTGTGCAACGGTCATACGTCGGCCCAGCAGCTCCCGAAAATAACAGACGGCAAAACAACAATGCTGTTCTGTTGTGACCTCATTCCAACCGCTTCACACGTTCCGTTTCCTTACATCATGGGATACGATGTCCGCCCTCTCGTGACGCTTGAGGAAAAAAAGAGACTGCTTCCGCGAGCCTGCGAAGAAGAATGGATACTCTTCCTTGAACACGACCCTGCCATCGAGGGAATCATCCTTAAATCGACGCCAAAGGGATTCGCAGTCGACCGGACCGTCCGTCTGGGTTAAGAGGAGTAAGCCTTATCATGCATGGGTTTGAGAGAATATCAAGCGTCGACGATCTCATCGGGAGGAATCCCTTGCGCATCACCGTCGACGACCTCGAAATCGTAGTCTTTAAGGTGGGGCCAGATTTCTTCGCAGTTGAGAACAATTGTCCACACCAGCATTTTCGCATGCTCCACGAAGGCACCCTGGAAGGATGTTCGTTGACCTGTCCGATGCATGGATGGACATTCGACCTGCGGACGGGAAAATCCGCCACCGGAGACGGGAGGCTTAACCAACGCCGGGTCCGGGTTATCGACAGCGAGGTGTGGATAGAAAAGCAGAAGCGCGGGATCTCATTTCCACTGTTGAGGGACTGACGTTCACCGTGCCGAGTCTCAGCCGTAAAATAAAGGATTTTGCCAGCGAGATTGGTTTTTCAAAAGTCGGCATTGCACGGGTTGAGGAACTGACAGAAGAGGGACATCGTTTGAAAGAGTGGCTCAACCGGGGCTATCATGGAACGATGGATTGGATGGTCCGGGCTGTGGAGAAACGGGTTGACGTGCAATCGATTCTTCCGGGCGCAAGATCTGTCATCTGTGTTGCGATGAACTACTACACCCCGAGTCCTCACCCGGACAGGGATGACGTCGGAAAGATCTCGCGTTACGCTTGGGGGGATGACTACCACCTCATGATGACAAAACGATTGGAGCGGCTGCAGGAATTTGTCCGGATTGAAGTGCCGGGAGTCAACGCAAAGCTATATGTCGACACCGGGCCGGTTATGGAGAAGGCCTGGGCTGTGAGAGCCGGACTCGGTTGGATGGGGAAACATACGAATGTCATTACGAAAGAGTACGGTTCATGGGTTTTTCTCGGCGAGATTATCATCGACTTCGGTCTCGAGTATGACGAACCGATCGCAGATTTCTGCGGTTCCTGTCGAGCGTGTCAGGACGCCTGTCCAACCAACGCTTTATCACAAGAATATGTCCTTGATTCCACCAAGTGCATTTCGTATTTGACCATCGAACACAAAGGAGAAATGCCCGGGGAACTGACGCCGAAATTCGAACGTTGGATCTACGGTTGTGATATTTGCCAGGATGTCTGCCCTTGGAACAAATTCCAGCGCGAGACTGCAGAGCCTTCGTTCCAGCCGAGAGTGAATACTCTTGAGCCTAAACTCGCAGATCTTGCGGAGTTGACAAAAGAGGAATTCAAAGACCGATTTCGAAAGAGTCCGATCAAAAGGACGAAATGGGAAGGTCTCATGAGGAATGTACGGGCGGTGAGAGAACACCTGCCTGGCAAGCTGAAGGTTGAATTGGGAAGTCAGAAGGTAGAAGAATGACGAGAGAAACCAGAAACATGAAACTTGAATCCTGAAACTTGAAACCAGAAATTTGAAACGGTAAATCGTAAACCGTGGAGAGTGAAACGTGAAAAGTGAAAGGTAAATAGTGAAAAGCAAAGAGGAAAGCGCGAATCAGCAGTCATCCCTGAAAGCAATCAAACCTTCTGCCCCCTTTCCCAAAGGGGGGATCAAGGGGAGTTCGAAACATCACCTCAAACCCCCCATCGTTAGCACTTCCCCCTTTTCAACTCAAGGGGGGAACTTGATGCTCGAGATTTCCCTTCTTTGTTCGTACAGCGCATGGACGTCCCCCTCGAATTCCGATATACCAAATCGAAACCCAGAACTCAGCTCTCAAAACTTTGCACTCTTAATTTAAGTCTCCCATGTCTTCCAACGGTCATCATAAAGTAATCATCATCGGATCAGGCCCTGCTGGCTTAACGGCGGCTCTGTATTCTGCCCGGGCAAACCTGAAACCAATTGTCTTCGAAGGTACACAACCCGGGGGCCAGCTGACGATTACAACAGAAGTGGAGAACTATCCGGGTTTTCCCGGCGGGTTGCTCGGGCCTGAGATGATGGAGCTTTTCCGTAAGCAGGCGCAACGCTTCGGAGCAGATTGCCAGTTCAAGATTGTCGAAGAGGTTGATTTTTCAAAGCGACCATTCAAAGTAATTGCCGACGGTGAAACGAGTTGGGGAGAGACCGTGATTGTGGCGACGGGAGCGTCGGCAAAGCTCCTTGGTATCCCCGCAGAGAACGAGTTGATGGGTTACGGTGTCTCGGCATGTGCGACGTGTGATGGTTTCTTTTTTAAGAACCAGCATGTATTGGTTGTCGGCGGCGGCGACACGGCAATGGAGGAAGCGACGTATCTGACGAAGCATGCCGCTCGTGTCACGGTTGTACACCGACGTCATGAGCTCCGCGCTTCCAAAGTAATGCAGGACCGCGCCCTGAAAAATCCGAAGATCGATTTCATCTGGGATTCTGTGGTCGACGACGTCCGCGGTGTGGAAGAAAATGGCCACAAGAAATTCACCGGTGTCCGTCTCAAGAATCTCAAAACAAACGCGACCAGTGACTACTCGTGCGACGGTTTGTTTCTGGCGATCGGCCATCAGCCGAACACGAAATTGTTCAAGGGACAGCTCGACATGGACGGCGTCGGATATTTGATAACAAAGACAAAGAGCACGGCGACAAATATTCCTGGAGTGTTCGCGGCGGGTGACGTTGCCGACCCGACATACCGGCAGGCTGTCAGCGCCGCTGGCAGCGGCTGTATGGCGGCGATCGATGCCGAACGGTTCCTCGCAGAACACGAAGGTGACGTCGACAGACAGTGACGCCGCAGTACATTCGTACCACGCATCGCAACGCCCTCGGGACGATTTCCCCTGTTTCCTCCCCTCAATATCTCATTGACTTTGCGCGCTGATTTTCTTATAATCTAGTGCAATTCAATCACTTACAACCTTCCGAAAGGTCAAATGTCAAAGACGACGAAATGGATCCTCGGGATTCTCGCCGCTTCTTTGTTCTTTTTCGGCCTCTTCCTTCTCCTCATTTTCACATGGATTTTCGCTGAACCCTCTGACGAAACGACTTCGACGTTCGGTGACCGAATCGCTGTCGTTGAATTAAAAGAACCCATCCTGAGCTCCGAAGATATCGTACGGCAATTCAAAAAGTACCGTGAAAATAAAGGGATCAAGGCGATTGTGTTCCGTGTCGAGTCACCCGGCGGTGGCGTTGCGGCAAGCCAGGAGATCTACGAGGAAGTGAAGAAGACTCGCGACAGCGGAAAACCGGTGGTGGTGTCCATGGGGGCGGTTGCGGCGAGCGGAGGCTACTACGTCTCCTGCGGAGCAAGCAAGATCGTCGCAAACCCCGGCACATTGACCGGAAGCATCGGCGTCATTTTTCAATTCCTCCATTTTCGCCAACTGATGGATAAGCTTGGAATCGACGAGACGACGATCAAATCGGGAAAGCTCAAGGACTCGGGCTCCCCGTTTAGGAAAATCACTGAAGAAGAAAGACAATATTTCGCAGGTCTCATATCAGATGTCTATGACCAATTTGTGACTGTCGTCTCAACCGAGCGCAAGATGAGCTTGCGCCGGGTCAAACAATATGCAGACGGCCGCGTGTTCACGGGACGACAAGCCCTGGAGTATGGATTCGTCGACACGCTAGGGACGATGCAGGACGCGATCGCCATAGCAGGAATACTCGGCGGGGTGAAGGGAAAGCCGAACGTGGTTCAGGAACACAAAACGCGTTCGATGTTCGAGCGCCTGTTCGG
>JBGOVN010000127.1:0-4799 GCA_041478155.1 Bacteroidota bacterium
CGGAACAAGTCTCCTCATCGTCGTCGGCGTTGCGCTCGATACGCTGCAGCAGGTTGAGTCGCATCTCTTAATGCGTCATTACGACGGTTTCATGAAAAGCGGTAAACTAAGAGGCAGAAGGAGTTAGTCGTCGGCTCAAAGGTTCGCATCAAGTCGAAACGCGAGATCGATCTGATCCGGGAAAGTTCAAGAATTGTCGCGGAAGTGCTCAAGCTCGTCGCGTCAAACATTCGCCCGGGAGTCACGACGATCGAGCTTGACATGCTGGCAGAAGACTACATCCGTTCCTGTGGTGGGGTGCCGGCCTTCAAGGGATACGGAAACTTAAAAGAAAACTTGTTTCCGGCTACGCTGTGCACGTCAATCGATGCTGAAGTTGTCCATGGGATCCCGAGTAAGCGAGCGTTGCGCGAAGGGGAGATACTCTCGGTGGATGTCGGAGTGAAAAAAGAAGGCTACTTTGGCGACGGTGCGTGGTCCTTTCCCGTGGGTGAAATTGGGTTGGAGAAACGAAGGCTCATGCGCGTGACGGAAGAATCGCTCTACAAAGGAATCGAGCAGGCGATCGTTGGGAGGAAAGTGCACGACATCTCGAATGCTGTACAGACGCATGTTGAAGCGAATGGTTTCTCGATTGTACGCGAGCTCGTCGGACACGGCGTAGGAATCGAGCTTCACGAAGAGCCGAACGTACCGAATTACGGCAAACCGGGAACGGGCATCAACCTCGAGGAAGGAATGACACTGGCGATTGAGCCGATGGTAAATTATGGCGGATGGGAGGTATCCATCGCCCGCGACGGCTGGACGGTCGTAACGAAGGATGGCCAGCCTTCAGCCCACTGTGAACATACGATCGCAATCGTGAACGGCAAAGCGGAGATCTTAACTCAATAGCAATAGCAATAGCAAAAGTAAATGGAGTAAATGGCGAAACAAGGTCCGATCAAGGTCGATGGAGTGATTACAGAAACGCTGCCGAACGCGAGTTTTCGAGTAAAATTGGACAACAGCGTTGAAATTTTCGCCCACATCTCCGGAAAGATGCGGATGCACTATATAAAGATACTTGTCGGCGACCGTGTGACGGTTGAAATGTCGCCCTACGACCTCTCAAAGGGTCGAATCACGTATCGATACAAGTAGAGGATGAACTGAGGAGCATTGTATGAAAGTTCGATCGTCGGTCAAAAAGATATGCGAGAATTGTAAGATCATTCGCCGAAAAGGGGTTGTGCGTGTTATTTGCAAGAACCCGAAGCACAAGCAACGGCAGGGATGAGGCGAACGTCGTCCCTCGTCATTCGAATCAATTTTGAAAGGGAATAGGAATCGTGGCTCGTATTGCCGGAGTTGATTTACCGAAGAACAAGCGTGCGCTCATCGGGCTTACTTATATTTACGGTATCGGCCGTACGACGGCGCATAAGATTCTCGCGAAGGCGAAAATCGACCTCAACAAACGTGTAAGCGATTTGAACGACGACGAGGTCGCGGCGATCCGTTCGATCATTCAGGCGGACTACAAGGTGGAAGGTTCTGCGCGAAGCGAGGTACAGCTTAACATCAAGCGTCTGATGGATATCGGATGCTACCGGGGATTACGTCATCGCAAAGGCCTGCCCGCCAGGGGACAACGGACGAGAACAAATGCCCGAACGCGCAAAGGAAAGAGGAAGACAGTCGCCGGAAGAAAGAAAGCGATCGAGAAGAAGTAGTCGAACGACTCATTGACTATAGGCTAAAGGAAAAAATCAGTGGCAAAACAAACACCGACCGCTCCGGTCATCAAGAAGAAGAAAAAAGTCCTCGTCGATGCCAACGGCAAGGCGTTTATCAAAGCGACATTCAACAACACCATCATCACGTTGACGGACACGTACGGCAATACGATAGCATGGTCGACATCGGGCAAGAACGGCTTTAAGGGCTCTCGCAAGAGTACACCGTTTGCAGCTCAGGTTGCGGCTGAGGCGGCAGCGAAAGAAGCGCACGCCCTTGGATTGCGGCGTGTCGAGGTTTTCATCAAAGGCCCCGGAGGCGGTCGTGAGGCGGCAGTCAGGTCGCTGCAAACGTCGGGGCTCGAGGTCACGATGATCCGCGATATTACTCCAATTCCTCACAATGGTTGCCGTCCGCCCAAGCGGCGACGAGTGTAATTTCGAACAAGCAGGAGAACCATGGGAAGATATCTTGATGCAAACTGTAAGTTGTGCCGGCGTGAGAAGCAGAAGCTGTTCCTGAAGGGGACAAAATGCTTCACCGACAAATGCCCCATCGAACGGCGTAACTATGCCCCGGGCCAGCACGGCCAGTCACGGCGTTCCCGGATTTCAGAGTATGGCGTCCAACTGCGTGAGAAACAGAAGGTTCGTCGAATGTACGGGCTCCTCGAGACGCAATTCCGCAACTATTTTGCCCGCGCCACAAAGCAGGCCGGCCGTACGGGTGATGCTCTTGTCAAGACGCTCGAACGAAGGCTCGACAACGTCGTCTACCGGATGGGGCTTGCTCCGTCCAGAAAATCGGCTCGTCAGTTGGTGCTCCACAGACATTTTTTTGTAAACAGCAAGATCGTCGATATTCCTTCCTACCTGATGAATCCGGGTGATGTTGTCCAGGTGAGGGAGAAGAGCAGAAAATTACAACTGATTCACGATTCCATGAAGCGTGTGAAGGATACGTCCATGTCCCCGTGGCTGAGCCTGGATAAGGCGGCAATGACGGGAACGTTTCTGAATATTCCGGAGCGCGCTGATATTCCGCTGAACGCAAACGAACAGCTCATCGTCGAATTGTACTCGAAGTAAGAGAGCTGGGAGTATCCTCATTTTCATCGATGTTTATCCGCCTCGACGTTACTCGAGGGAAAGAAAACTATGAGCACCATGCTAGTGCAAATGCCGGAAAAGATTGAGCTGGAGCAATCCTCCTACAATAAATCGTTTGGAAGATTTACCGTCCAACCCTTGGAGAAGGGTTTCGGCGTGACCATCGGAAACTCTATGCGCAGGGTGTTGCTGTCCTCCCTGCCGGGAACAGCCATTACGGCGATCCGGGTCGACGGGATTCAGCACGAGTTCTCGACGATTAAGGGCGTCGTAGAAGACGTCGCGGATTTCATCCTCAACCTGAAACAAGTGCGCATCCGGCCGGTCAATAAGAAGGCCACAAAAGTTGTCGTCCCGGTCAAAGGGTCGGGAAACTTCACGGCTGGCGATATACAGAAAGCTTCACCGGAAATTGAGGTGCTGAACCCTGAACTCCATCTCGCTCGGCTCAACAAGGATGCCGATTTCGAACTGGAGCTCCGGCTCGGCCGCGGGAAAGGATATGTTCCCGCCGACGAAAACAAGGCTCCGGACCAGCCGCTCGGTATGATACCGATTGATTCAATTTTTACGCCGATCAGAAACGTCCGTTACACGGTGGAACCGACCCGCGTCGGCGGTCAGACGGATTTTGAAAAACTGACGCTCGAAGTGGAAACTGACGGGTCAATCTCGCCCGAGGATGCGGTGACGCACGCGGGTAAGATCTTAAGGGACCACGTTCAGCTGTTCATCAATTTTGGGGCCGAACCGGAAGCGGAAAAGGGCGAGAGCGAACAGGAGGAAGAAGTCGTTCGTGTCCGGAAAATCCTTCGCATGTCCGTGGACGAACTCGAGCTGTCAGTCCGCTCGCACAATTGCCTGCGGTCGGCAAATATCAAAACCATGGCCGATCTGGTGCGACGCAGCGAATCAGAGCTGCTCAAGTTTCGAAATTTCGGACGGAAGTCGCTGGCAGAACTCTCAGAAATTGTTGAACAACAGGGACTTACGTTCGGGATGGATGTTGATAAATACTTAAAAGACGGGAACGAGTAAGGCAATAAGTCACATGCACCCAGTCAAGGAACCGCTCCAATGCGCCATCTAACTTCAGGACGAAAACTCGGGAGAACGGCCAGTCACCGTAAAGCGACGTTGTCGGCTTTGAGTCTCTCTCTGATTCGCCATAAACGGATCAGGACGACGCTCGCGAAGGCAAAGGAGACACGGTGGGTAGTTGAACGTCTCATCACGAAGGCGAAGAATGCGGTTGCGCTCGAAGGAAAGAATAATAAGAAGGACGTACACGCACGACGAGAAGTGTTTGCTTTCTTGAGAGACCGATCGGTCGTATCGACCCTTTTTGGCGAAATCGCTGAGAAGGTTGCCAGCCGACCGGGAGGGTATACACGTGTCGTGAAGCTGGGCCGCCGCCAGGGCGACGGGGCTGAGATTGCGGTCATTGAGCTCGTCGATTTCAATGTGGGGCAGGATGCAGGGGCGGCCAAACCCGCGACGAAGACGACTCAGCCGCGCAAACGTCAACCGAAAAAGAAAAAGGAAACATCGACCACAGAAAAAGCAGCAGCTCCATCCGCGTCGGCCTCCACGGCATCTTCGGCTTCAAAGGAATAATCATCTGTGAAGGATAGCGAGGCGCTGTCCTTTTCTGTTTCTCTTACGAGGATCTAAACGTTATGCTAAAAATTACGACAGCTGAATTCCTTCAGGGAGTCGCAGATCTTCGCCAGCTCCCAAAAAATGAGTTACGGGAAATCCTCTACATCGGAAGGTCGAATGTCGGAAAATCTTCACTCTTGAATAAGATGTGCAATAAGAAAAACCTGGCACGGTCTAGTTCAACCCCGGGAAAGACGCGTGAGATTAACTACTACATCATTAACAATTCGTTTTACTTCGTCGACCTGCCTGGATACGGCTATGCAAAGGTGCCGGAACAGATGCGTGCGGGTTGGAAGAAGTTGA
>JBGOVN010000160.1:0-4245 GCA_041478155.1 Bacteroidota bacterium
CCACGTACTGTCAAAGCCGACCCACTCAACGCCAATTCCGGCGTCGAGCTTCGCGAGAAGGATCCATCGAAGTGAGTCGCTGCGCGTCCCAAGTCCGACCGTCCGGTAGAATCTCCCGATATTCTGCAGGAACGAAAAATTCCCGCTTCCAGTCGACGGGCTTCGCTGTATGAACAGCGGCGTTCCCACTTTCGTCGTCGGAGGATTGGCGATACCCGTCGGAACGACAGTCGTATCGAGTACGAGGTTGGCGGTTCCTCCCACCGGAGTGGCAGTACTCGTTGATGCAACAAGCCATGTGGTTTGATACACTGTGGCGGTGGACGAAAGATCTGTGTCGAGCACCTTGTCCCGCAAATTTCCGCTGTAGACGATTGCGTGACCAGCCGTCAAGGGAAAGAGGTCGTCCGTTATCGGGGCTGCGGTAACATTGGTGGCCGCATCGTCCTTCTTGCATCCTCCCATCGAACTGAGTATGATTGCGCAGGTGAAGAGAGCGCAGACGATGAAGAATTTTTTACCATTCATATGATTTCCTTTGTAGTGGATGGCGATAGTTTGTGGGGGGATTTCCGTAAAAAGTATTGTCAATCTTAACGAATCAGAACTCGAAAGTCAAGACCATCTCCGGCTGAAGAACACCCTCCTCTTGTATTTCAAAATCTCGCGGGTGTCCATTGAGAATCCTCAGGGAAGTCTATCAAATCGAATCAACATCTCGACGAGAGATCCGTATTTAAAATGCTTGAAACGGACATCATCCATGAGCGACCGCATCAGGAAGACGCCTCGTCCGCTCTCTTTCAACAGATTTTTGTCGTCCAGGGGATTCGGGACTAACCCCGGGTCAAAGCCGGCTCCCTGGTCCCGGACTCGAATCTTCATCGATCGACGAGTGATGAGGCACGTTACAATCACAAGCTTGAGCGGATCGGTTCGGTTGCCGTGCACGATCGCGTTGTTGACCGCTTCCGTTGTGGCTACGAGGAGCCGGTACATCATCCCGTCGTCGAACTTCATCCGTTTATTCACCCTGTGAAGAAACGTTTCGACGCTGCCTATCTCCTTCGGGTCGCTAGGACAAATCAACTCGAACTTGATGGAACGTTTCGTCTGTCGGGGTCTTGAGATTCGCCTCGTGCGTCTCATACTGCTTCCTTATAAAAGGAGGGAGAGTTTCATCGAAAGGTTTGACACTGTCGTCGCAGACTGCGAATCGAACTGTTGTGATTCCCTCCATCCCTCCAGGGACAAACGTTGACCTCCCTGGCCTTCCCATTCCAGCAGAGCAGTGGGTCCCTCGATTTCAAACGATTGGTCAAAAACCCTTTCGGAACCCGCATACCGGTAGCGATCCTGTGAAAAGAACCTATAGCCCACTCCCATTCGCGCTCTTCCGAACAGCACGATCACCCGGGGCCACAAGGTTTTTTCAACAAAGTAATTTTCGGGCCGTTCCTTGAATTCCTGCCACTTGAGAATTCCGCGTTCATACAACCGCACCGAGCCGATGAGCTCGAACTCGACCCTTCGGGAGAGCTGCACGATTGTGGAATCGGTCCAGGATGCCTGTCGGAAGGCGAAGCTCTTGACGGCCGAAACCTGCTCCTCGAAATCATACACAGTATAGTTCGCGAGAACTTCCGCCCGGTTGACCGATCTCAACCATTCCACGGGAGTGTATGTGACAGCAGGCGAGAACCGGAAGACCCTGTTCCAGTTATTGTTGGCGCTCTCAAACCTGCTGATGTAGACGAGATGATTCAGCGTGATGTCAGCAGTGAGAGTGACACTACAGTAGGAGCTGAACGTATGCGATTCCTCGGCGCTCAGCGTCACCAGAAGTTCGTCGCGGTCATCGGTGTTGAGCGAATCGGGCGTGTCGTACTGCAGAAGGTTGGCAGAAGAGCGCAGGCGAAACTGGTCTTGTTCCGACACGGCAGCGTTCCAGTCCGAAACGAACGAAGTCATACGCGAAACGTTTTCCAGCCTGCGGGCCGACGAAGCCTGAGGTTGTGTCGCACTCACAGATACTGAAGGATCATCAACGATAGTATGACGTTCCTCGCGCTCAGAGTACAAAAGTCCCACGTCCCACCGGACCGAGTCAGCAATCTCCCAACGGAGGTTCATACTTCCATGAATCTGGAATTCTTGAATTCGCGCATCAAGGACGATCGACGACGGATCTCCATAGTTTTTGAATCGAAACCCGCGGTCAATCGATCTGTTGAATATTCCCGCGTCGATCGACAACTGCGCGCCCGGGGAGATTGAATAGCGCAGTCGATTGCCAACCTTGAATTCCTGGGCGTCGCGGCGAAAGAGGTTGTGCGTGATGCTGTAGAGGCGCCCGAGTCCCGAATCGGCAGTGGTATAGAATTCCCGCCGTTGTGTATCGTAACGGAGATACAGTGAATCATTTGACTTGTCCTGAAACTCCCGAACCATGCCAACGTTTATCCCACCGTCGTGCGGACTCCTTTTCCCGAGGAGGGACTGTGACCACTGTGTTTGGACGTTTGTCTGAATATCCTGAACTTTTATATTCGATGCGTCGAATGCCCCGCTGTACGCAAAGCCCCGGTCATGTTCCGACAATTGTGTGTTCAACTCGAATCCTCCCAGGAGAACGCCCCTTGTCCGTTCGTCAGGGAGGTACGCCAAACCTCCAAGCAGCTGGTGTTGAGCCAATGAGCCGAGCTCCGCTGACCGACTATCGGTGAGTACTGAGGAGCTCACCGTCGTCCAGATTTTCCACCGGTCGGCAATGTTCAAGAATCCGACTGTCCTTCCTTCGTACTCATCTTGCGTCGATGACTGGTCAGTTCTGATGAGCCGAGAATGCAATGTCTGGTCGATTCTAAAACCTCCATCGTTGTTTTGGATGCTGTCGCGGAGCTGGCCATTCCACAAGAACGTATTCAACAGCCGGTCGAAGCTGACCGAAACAACCTTCAAACTATCAGTGCCCCTGGTAGTACGCTGGGACAGTAGTTCCTGACTCCAGGACACAGTGTACGGAAATAATTCAGCAAGAATACAAAGAACGACACAACCGGATTGATATTGTCGAAGCTTTATCCACGAGCGATTCATGAGCTAACATTATTTCCAGAGACGAGCGTGGAAGAACTTTAAGAAGGATTCGGCATCGATCTTCATCGCGACGTCTACTGCCGGAGGTCGTGCGGCCCCCCGTTTGAGGACGCCAACCACGGTCATCCCGCGGGTAAATTTTCCTTCCGTTTCAACGTCGACATGAAGCTTCCTCGTTTCGACTATGCCCGGATTTATCGCGATAGCAACTGCGATCGGGTCGTGGAGATAGCAACCGTAGAAGCCTTCGGTTTTCAGGTGGTAGAGCATGTATTGCCTGGTACAGCGCTCGATAAATTTTGAAAGCGGATTTGCCCGTCGTCGCGCGCGAAATTCCAACTCCTTCCGCATAAGGACGATCTGCTCCGTAACGTCCAGGGGGACAACGGTGATCCTGATTCCAGAGTGCAAGACTTCCTGAGCTGCTTCGGGGTCAACGTAGTAATTGAATTCTGCTACCGGACCGGTATTGCCGGGAACGCGAAACGCCCCGCCCATGGAAACGATCCTTCGAATACTTCTGAATGCCGAGGGAGCCTGGCGCAACACGTGGGCAAGGTTGGTCAAGGGTCCCAATGCCACCACCGTCAGGCGATTTCGATACGAACGGCAGCAATGCGCAATGACCCGGACAGCTTGATTCCTCGTCACGCGCGGAGTTGGAAGGTCGGGTTGCGTGTTTCCGAGACCGTCGGACCCGTGGACTTCCGGGGCCGTAACAAGAGGCCGTCTCAGCGGCCTCGACGCACCCTGTGCTACGATCGGCGGAGTGGCGAGCTTCAACATATCGAGAGTCACCCTCACATTGCGCGAGCACTTCCCGACTTCGACGTTCCCGCCAACCGTTGTTATCGCCTTCACGGAAATTTCCGGCGAGCGGAGTGCAACGATGAGTGCAAGCGCATCATCCACACCGGCGTCAGTATCAATCAGAAAGGGCTTGGGCATGAGGCAGGAACGATTCTCTGATTTGTCTAAAGGCCCAGATCTTTTCGCCCATAGGCGGGGGAAAAATTCAACACCTGTTTTGCTTTTTCGGTCAAGATCAACGATGCAGCCCCAGTGAATCCCTCCGAGATTTTTCCAGTTTCCGGATAGAACTCCTTCAACAAATCGCGACTTTCTCTCCCTGTCCAATTTTCCTTC
>JBGOVN010000165.1:0-4178 GCA_041478155.1 Bacteroidota bacterium
AGCACCCTGCAAATGAATGATCTGAATATCGGTGTGGTGGGAGTCGGGCATCTGGGGAGCATGCACGCCAAGATGTACGGCCAGATCCCGGGGGCAAAGCTTGCCGGAATCTACGATCTCGACAAAGGCAAAGCATCGAATGTGGCGAAGGAGATGCACACCGTAGCGTTTGACGACCTTGAGGAGCTCTTGTCGAAGGTCTCAGCGGTCAGTATTGCGACAGCGACCCAATCTCACCACGAGGTAGCCATCAAGGCTCTCGACCGGGGTGTTCACGTTTTGATCGAAAAACCGATTGCGGCGACGATTGCACAGGCAAGGCAAATCGTGGAGAAAGCGAAAGCGAAGAAACTCAAGGTCCAGGTTGGGCATATTGAAAGATTCAACCCGGCGATCCTGGCCCTCGACCAGTATGATATCAAACCGTTGTTCATCGAATCGCACCGGCTCGCGCAGTTTAATCCTCGCGGCTCCGACGTTGCAGTCGTACTGGACCTGATGATCCACGACATCGACCTCATCCTGAGCTTGGTAAAATCTCCAGTGGAGCGGATCGATGCGAACGGCGTTGCTGTCGTCTCCGACAGTGCGGACATTGCAAACGCCCGGCTTCAGTTCCAGAACGGTTGCGTTGCAAATGTGACTGCGAGTCGCATCTCACAGAACAAGATGCGAAAGATGCGCTTGTTCCAGCATGATGCCTACATCTCCATTGACTTCGCACAGGGACTCGCCGAAGTATTCCGGCTCGTGGATGAGGGGGATCTGGGGAAAACGAATGTGAAGCCGACGATGATGCTGGGAAAGATCGATCAGGGTCAGCGCAAGCGTGCGATCGTGTACGAGCAGCCGCAGGTTCACGAAGTGAACGCGCTCCTGTATGAACTGGAACAATTCGTACGATCGGTTCGGGAAGATCTCGAACCGCCGGTAACGGGAGAGGACGGCCTCCAGGCATTGGAGGTGGCTCAGGTCATCATGGAAAAGATTGACGCGCAGAAAATGAAGGTGGAATAAATTGCCGGACCGACCCGATAGAATTGAAATCAGCGAACCGATCCTCGGAAAGATCGGAAAGGTTGCCGACCGCGGAGGTATTCGTGCCTACGTCGTCGGAGGATATGTGCGCGATCTGCTTCTCGGCAAACAGGTCACGGACCTTGACGTCATGGTCATTGGGAACGGAATTGATTTTGCCCGCGGCGTTGTCAAGGATCTGGGATTGGCCGAACCGGTGGTCTATGAAAAATTCGGCACTGCGCTCGTTCAGAGTAATGAAATGAAAATAGAATTTGTGGGAGCACGGAAGGAAAGTTACAGCAAGATCTCGAGGAATCCGCACGTCGAACCGGGGACTCTGGAAGAAGACCTGTCGCGAAGAGACTTTACGGTCAATGCGATCGCCGCGTCGCTGAACGAAGACGGTTGGGGGGATCTCTCAGACCCATTCAACGGAAGGAAGGACCTGAAGTCCAAGCTCTTGCGGACACCGCTCGACCCCCAGGCTACCTTCAATGACGACCCGCTTCGCATGATGCGCGCGGCCCGTTTTGCCTCTCAACTCGGTTTCCAGGTCGACCAGCGTGTGGTCGACGCTATAGTGGTCATGCGTGACCGCCTGCCGATTGTTTCGCAGGAGCGTGTCTCGGATGAGTTCTTGAAAATCCTGATGAGCCCGCGACCGTCCGTCGGGCTTCAGATTCTGTTCGACACCGGCCTTCTTAAGCTCGTTCTTCCCGAACTTGCGATGCTCGAGGGTGTTGAACAACGCCAGGAATACCACCACAAGGACGTCTTTCTTCACACGCTGCGAGTCGTCGACAACATCGCCGAAATGACGGACGACGTGTGGCTGCGGTTCGCGGCATTGTTGCACGATATCGCAAAACCTAAAACGAAAGCGTTCAAGGAGGGGATTGGCTGGACATTCCACGGTCACGAAGAACTTGGCGCTCGCATGGTTAAGCCGATGTTCCGACGCATGCGGCTGCCGCTCGACCGCGTGCCGTACGTGGAAAAACTCGTGCGCATGCATCTCCGCCCGATGGCGATTGTCGATGAACAGGTGACCGACTCTGCGGTGAGAAGGCTGATGTTCGATGCCGGAGTCGACGTGGATGACCTGATGAAATTGTGCCGGGCTGATATCACCTCGAAGAATCCGAAGATGGTGGAACACGTGAAGCGGAACTACGACCTCGTGATTGAGAAGATGAAAGAGGTCGAAGAGAAAGACCGGATTCGACACTGGCAGCCTCCGCTGAGGGGGGACGAAATAATGAAGGTTTGTTCCCTCGAACCGGGACCTCTGGTCGGAGTTCTAAAGGATGAGATAACTGAGGCGATCCTCGAAGGAAGAATTCCCAATGAGCACGACGCAGCGCTTGCGTACTTGACGGAGATTAAGGATAAAGTCATCGAAAACGCATCGAGGGCGATCGTTTCCTAGCCCCGGAATTCTTTGGTTTGTCGGCTCCAGTTCCGGGGAAACATTCCGAAGGACTACGGAGTCTAAGATATTGTGGTTTCGAACAAATTCATGTTTTATTGAAACTTTCCTTCAATTAAAGCGTTAAATATAAAGGTTTTGCGAAGACTCTCTTCTACAGTTTCTTGGCCATGCCCTTCAATATCTACATAACTGGAGATTCCGCTATGAAGCACGTAATAACGCTTTTCAGTTTAAGCGTCGTGGCGTCTGTCTGCCTCCTGGCGCAGACCCCGTCAGCGGCGCCGAAGACGCTCTCGTTGGACGATGCGGTGAAGATCGCTCTCGACCGAAACCTCGATATCGCGCAAGCCGAAAACAACGGCGTCTCAGCGCATAGCGGGGTCCTTGCAGCCTATGGGAGCTACCTTCCGTCGCTCTCGGCCTCTGCCGGTTGGCAAAGGCAACAAAATGACAACGCCGCGACGACGGTGCTGATCGGAGGCTATCCCCAATTTCGACCCGCGGCATCGTCCATCACCAACAACTTCAGCAGCGGACTCAGTGTAGGCTACACGTTGTTCGATGGCTTCAATCGCGAAGCTACGTTCAACAAAGCGGTTTCAAACTCGGTATCGACCGACGATCAAACGGCCCGAACTCGTCAGAACATTGTTTTTTTGGTACAGAGCAGCTATCTCAACGTTCTCCGGAACGAACAGTTAGTGAAAGTGAACGAAGAGAATCTCAAGCGCGACCAACGTCAACTCGACCGTATCGTGGAATCGAATAAAGTGGGCTCGCTTTCGATCGCAGATGTCTATCGTCAACAGTCGATAGTCGCGACGGACGAATTGAATCTCATTAACGCTCAGAACACGTTCGACAAGTCGAAAGCCGACATGCTTGCGCTCATCGGTCTCGACGTGGCAGAAGATTATGCCTTCGCCGATAAAACCATCTCGCCCGACATCGACGAGAAGGAATTAAAGTTGACCACAGGTATCATGACCAGTTTCGACGATTTGAGGAAAAAGGCTCTCACTGTGCGCCCCGACTATTTGAGCGCCGTCGAAAGTTTCCATGGAGCCGAGTCCGGCCAAACCTCTGCGGTGAGCCGATACTATCCGAGCTTGACTGCATTTGCCGGCTACTCGCTCTCGAATACAGAGATTGCCAGCTTATCAGATAACAAGGGAGTCAACTGGGGCTTGAGCTTACGCTGGACGCTGTTCGACGGATTCTCGACGAACCAGGCGATCCAGGCGGCCGCCGCGGCAAAGCGCAACGCCGAGCTGATAGTACTGCAAAAAGAGCGAAGCGTGAACGTGGATGTGAAAAAAGCGTTGCTGGATGTTGAGTCTGCAAGGAAACAGTATGCAGCGAGTCTCAAGAGTGTACTTTCGGCAACACAGGACCGTCGCGTTGCTGAAGAACGGTACAACCTTGGTTCAGGCACGTTGCTTGACCTTCTGACCGCAAGTGCAAACTATGTCAATGCAGAAGCAAGCAAAGTAAACGCCACCTACAATTATATTATCGCGAAACGAAATCTCGACTATGTCGTCGGGGACAGGCCATATTAACAGAATCACGGCCGCAGAACTTACGGAAGGGAGTACCTTGTAATGGCAAACGGTAACGGTAAAAGCTCAAAGAAGAAAATCATTATTTTTTCGGTCATCGGCGTCGCGCTGATCGCACTCGTCGCGCTCGTGTTCCTCGGCAGCAAGAAGGAAACGATCCTGAC
>JBGOVN010000099.1:0-5372 GCA_041478155.1 Bacteroidota bacterium
CGATGAACCAACCACCGGCGTTGATCCGGTCTCTCGCCGCGATTTCTGGAAAATTCTCTCAACCTTGCTGAAAACAGGGATCACGATCGTCATGACGACACCGTACCTCGACGAAGCAGAGCGCTGCAATCGGGTCACTCTGATGAATCTGGGGAAAAACCTGATGACCGACACGCCCCTTAATATGAAGCAGGTTATGAAAGGGGAGATCGTTGAAATCGTCTGCTCGGACGTCCGGCGCAGCTTTTCCCTCGTTCGCAGGTTCGAACTCGTCAAGGAAGCCCAGGCATTCGGCGACAGGCTCAATGTTCTCGTATCGAATGCTGGAACAGACATTCCCGTCATCCTTTCACAGCTGAAGGGTCAACAGGTCGAAGTGTATGACTGGAGGGTGGTTCCTCCTTCCCTTGAGAACGTCTTCATTTCGTTACTCTCAGACACGGCACCAGTCAGCGAAGCAATGATTAAATAATTCGTAACGGTTCCAGCGATCATCCACTAAAAATATTCCAATAACGAAACTTCCTTCCGGCAATCGGATCACGATGATCTGCCTGTCCGGAAGAAAGTGGAGCAGGAAAAAAACTATGATGAAGAATGGGCTATCAATACTATTTGTGAGCATGCTGGTTCCCGTAGCCGGTAATGCTCAACCGCGCTCTTTAACAGTCGACGAAAGCATCGCAATTGCTCTTGAAAACAGCAAGACCCTGCATTCGTCCCTCATGAAATCTCAGTACGCAGACGCGCGGTCGAGCGAAGCAAGTGCATCGCTCTACCCGTCGCTCAAGTTCCAGGCAGGGTATCAAAAGTTGAGCGATATCCCGGCGTTCACGATCCCCATTCCCCCGACGCCGGTGACGTTCCCGGTTATTCTCGACAGCTACACAGCGAGGGCGACGCTTCAGCAGCCTCTCTTCACAGGCTGGAAAATTCAGTCGGCGGCCGATAACGCCGAATACAATGCCAACGCTTCGCACGGCGATTTCGAGAAAGACCGGGAGGAATTGATCTACAATGTCAGATCAGCATACTGGAATGTCTTCAGGGCTCAGGAAGTCAAACGACTCGCCGATGAAAACGTTGACCAGATCGTCTCACATCTCAACGATATCAACAATCTGTTCAAACAAGGAGCGGCGACAAGGAACGAAGTCCTCAAAGTGAACGTGCAGTTATCAAGCGCAAAGCTTCTCCAGAGCGACGCGAGGAACAACGTTTTGATTTCAACGATCACGTTTAACTCGATGATCGGCATACCGCTGAGTACAGTCATTGCGATCGCCACCCCGTTGACGCCGACCACGAAAGAGTTCCCCGAAGTCCAACACATGATCGAGAAGGCGCTTACGCAGAGGCCGGACATGAAGGGGATGGAATGGAGGGTCAAAGCGGCGGAAGCAGGAGTGACTGCGGCTCAGGGGGGCTGGCTGCCGCAGATCTTCCTTACCGGAAACTATTATTACGCGAGGCCGAACCCGAGAATTTTTCCTGCGAAGGATGAATTCAAGGATACATGGGACCTCGGCGTCTCGCTCCAGTTCGACATCTGGAACAACCTCATAACTCTCCACCAGACGACTGCGGCGAGAACGCAGTATGAGCAGGTGAAGGACGCCCTCGGTACGTTACGGGATGGTGTTACGCTTGAGGTGACTCAGAGTTATCTGAATTTCCAGGAGGCCAAGGAGAGGATTCAACTTGCCCAGCTCGGAGTGGAACAGGCGGACGAAAATCTGCGAGTGACCCGGGAAAAATTCAAAGCTGGCGTCACGACTAATTCAGAGCTGCTCGACGCCGAAACTGCATCGCTGCAGGCAAAGATTCAACACACGCAGGCGCTTGTTGAGTTCGAACTTGCGCAGGCGAAGCTGGAAAAAGCGGCGGGGGAATTGCATCCATGACCGACAAAGCGATTGAAGTTGAGAACCTCACTAAGCGATTTGGTGATTTCACCGCGGTCGACAGTGTCAGTTTTGAGGTGAAACGTGGAGAAATCTTTGGATTTCTCGGAGCGAACGGAGCCGGGAAATCAACGACAATCCGAATGCTCTGCGGTCTTCTTCAATCGACGGGCGGCACGGCACGTGTCGGCGGATTCGACGTCAACGCTGAACCGGATAAGGTGAAAGCGACGATCGGCTATATGTCGCAGCGATTTTCGCTGTACGAAGACCTGACGGTCGTCGAGAATATTAACTTTTACGGAAGAGTATACGGCCTCTCGAGTACGGCAATCGAAGCCAGAAAAAAATGGGTGCTCGAAATTGCGAACCTGAACGGACGTGAAAACAGCATCACGGGCACACTGTCGGGAGGATGGAAGCAACGTCTTGCCCTCGGCTGTGCAGTCCTGCACGAGCCGAGAATTGTCTTCCTTGACGAACCGACGAGCGGAGTAGACCCTGTTATGCGGAGGAAATTTTGGGAGCTGATTAATGACCTCTCCTCGCAAGGAGTTACAGTTCTTGTTACGACCCACTTCCTCGAAGAGGCCGAATACTGCAACGACATCATCCTCATCAACGCGGGCAAAATTATTGCCGGCGGAAGTCCCAAAGAGCTCAAGCAGAATTACATTAAGACGCCGATCCTCGAAGTTCAGTGCTCGAAAGTGATCGAGGCTATGTCACTCATCGAGAAAGAACCATGGGCATTGGAAACCTCGGTTTTCGGAATATTCCTTCACGTCAGCGTGCCGGACGAACAGCAGGGTCGGAGCCAGATTGAGGCAGTGTTGAGGAGCAACGGAATAAGTTGGAACAAAATCGAACGGCGCACCCCCTCGCTAGAAGACGTATTTCTCTATCTGCTCGACCAGGAGGCAAAGAAGGCGGCATAACCAATGATTCGAAGTCTGAAACCGATTATCATTAAAGAATTTCGCCAGATCAGGCGCGACAAACGAGTGCTGGCTATTTTAACGCTCGTCCCTGCGCTGCTCCTGCTCTTGAACGGGTACGCCCTGAATCTCGACGTGCAGCACATCAAAATGGCCGTCTACGACGAAGAGAAGTCGGCATCGAGCAGGGAATTTGCCAACTCGTTCGTGACATCCGGATACTTTGATTATGTTCGGATGCTCTCCTCTTCCGAGGAAGCAACCGCTTTGTTAGACGACGCGCAGATAAAATGCGCACTCATCATCCCACGGGAATTCTCCCATAAGCTGCTCTCGAACGAGCCGGTCGACGTACAGGTGCTCGTCGACGGAATGGATGCAAACTCTGCGACGACGATCGTCGGCTACGTGCGGGTTGTAACGTTGCAGTATTCCCAGAAAATAGTTCAAAAGACTTTGGCGAAGATCGGTCGCAGTAACTACATTCCGATCCAGTTTGAGGCGCGCATTTGGTATAACCCCGAGCTCAAGAGCGCAAAGTTTCTCGTGCCTGGTCTTATCGGATTTATTCTTGCGATAACCGCCGTCATCGCGACATCACTCTCGATCGTCAAAGAGAAAGAACGAAACACGATCGAGCAGATCAACGTTTCACCCATCACCCCTGTCCAGCTCATCGTAGGTAAAATGATTCCTTACGCTTTAATCTCGCTCGTCGCCGCGACACTGGTACTGGTTGCAGCATACTTTCTGTTCGACGTGGCGATCAAGGGAAGTTTCTTTCTCCTCTTTTGCGCAACGCTCTTGTTCGTTCTCGCCGCTCTCTCGATGGGCCTGTTCGTCTCAACGATCTCAGACAGTCAACAAGTTGCATTTCAACTCGCATCGCTTGTCTCGATGCTGCCGACGATGATCTTGTCTGGTTTTATGTTTCCGATTCGGAGCATGCCGGTGTGGCTGCAAGTACTCTCGAATATCACGCCTGCAAAGTTCTATCTCATTATTCTGCGAAGCATCATACTGAAGGGTGTCGGCCTGGCCGCCTTCTGGCCGCAGGTCGAGTATCTACTCCTGTTTACAACGTTCATGTTGAGTGTCAGTTCACGCCGATTCAAGAAAACTATCGGATGACCTTATGAACATGCAACGCATCATAGCATTGTTAAAAAAAGAATTCGGTCAATTGTTCAAAGATAAAAAGCTATTGCCGATTGTCTTCATCGCACCGGTGCTTCAACTGACGTTCCTCGGGTACGCGGCGTCACTCGATGTAAAAAATATTGCCATGGCACTCTGCGACCTCGACAAGACGCAGCAAAGCCGGGAGTTTGCCGAAAAATTTGTGACGTCAGGATATTTTACTATAGAGTATGCGACGGACGACTACAATGCGTTGCCGGCGTACCTGGACAATAATAAGGTCGTCATGGCGCTTGTCATCCCGCACAAGTTTGGAGATAAGATTCTGAGAAAAGAGCCTGCGAAGGTCCAGCTCCTCGTCGATGGGAGTGAGGGAAATACCGCCGCAATCAGCTTGAGTTATTTCAGTCAGATTGCCGGGCAGTACTCGACGAGGATACTTACCGACGTTCTGGGCGGTCAGCTTCCCGTCGGCGGTATTGACACGGAGGTACGAGCGTGGTATAATCCTGAGCTGCGAAGCAGGAACTTCATGGTGCCCGGTGTGCTGGTGTTGCTCCTGCTCATCACGACGATGAACCTGACGTCCATGGCGATCGTCAGGGAAAAGGAAATAGGAACGCTCGAACAGCTGATGGTGACCCCGATTCGGCCGACAGAACTCATCCTCGGCAAACTTGTCCCCTTCACAATTATAGCGTCGATCAATGCCTCGATCGTCCTGCTGGTGATGGTTTTTGGCTTTGGAATTCAGATCAAGGGAAGTGTCCCGTTGCTCGTGGGGCTCTCCGGACTCTTTCTGCTCACATCGCTTGGCCTGGGCTTGTTTATCTCGACGATTTCACGCACACAACAACAAGCGATGATGATGGGTCAGTTTTTTATCCTCCAGCCGATGATGTATGTTTCCGGATTCACGTTCCCCGTCGAAAACATGCCGCGCCTTTTGCAGCTTATCTCGTGGGGAATTCCGATGCGGCACTATCTTGTTATCGTCCGTTCGCTGATACTGAAGGGGGTTGGGATCGACAATCTTTGGAGTCAGGCCTGCCTGCTTCTGTTGATGGGGGCGGGAGTTCTCGGGGCGAGTATTCTGAGGTTTAAGAAGAAGCTGGATTAGATGAGCAGAACTAATTCGTGCTACACACTCCGCCACAACAATCGTTTCCCATCGGACAGGAGTTCTGTGACGCAGTTGCCTTCGAACTGCCCGCAACCGCGAGGTTCGGCACCGACATAAGTTTCCTGGAATGAGTTGAACCGCATGTCGGACATACTATGTCCTCGGTGATTTCTCTCACTTTGTGCAGAACATCATACAGGTTTCCGCATTCGAGACACCGGTAATCGTAAATTGGCATCGTGGGGTTCCCTTCTTTGCGAGCCTTTC
>JBGOVN010000140.1:0-4540 GCA_041478155.1 Bacteroidota bacterium
TCTCGTCGTGGCTGATAAGGTCGATACCGTCCAGGACCTTGTAAAATACGTGAACAATTACAGGGGTGATCTGGGCTCCTCCGGGTGTGACATTAAGCCCAACGAACAGAAAACGCTTGACGGAAACCCGGCGATCCAGATCGCGTATGCAGGCCGATTCGATGAGAAAACGAGGGTGAGTGCCATCCGTCTCGTAGCGTTCAAGGATTCGACCATATATTATGTCCATTACTGGGCGTTCAACGAGTTTTTTGAACCCTATAAGGTAGTCTTCGATTCTGTCGTGGCTTCTCTGACGCTCCCGAAGCCGAAGGTTGTAGCAAAGAATGTAGATCCATCGCTTCCTGTGGAAGAGACGGAAAAATTTCAGAACGATATCCTCGAGATTACCTATCCTTCAAACTTTAGTCCTGCAATTGGAAAACCCAAGGGGGATGTGCAGTTTGCCGTCGAGTTGAAAGGTTATCGTCAGGACTGTACGCTGGACGTCGATGTCAGGCCCGCCAAAAAGCTAAGCCTGGAAAAGGTCGTCGAACAGAATTCCAAATCCATCAAGTCAACATCGAAGGGTTCGGCAACGATCGGCGGCGAGAAGGCGATATATTTCAATTACACTCCGATGAAGGGAATCGAGAGTCGAATATACTTTATCGTCAAGAACGACAAGATTTATCGAGTGATTTGGAATTACTACGCACCGATGAAGAAGAGCTTCCAACCTGCCTTCGAGAAAACCGTTGGTTCACTTCGAATGAAATAGTATTCTTGATCCGCTTTTTTTGATGAAAAGCCGGGGCGATTCCTGTCCCGGCTTCCTTATTTTACCCAACGAAGGATGAAGAGCTTGGCACAAGAACCCACCAGCGGCAACGCACCTCCCGCCGGCGTTATGGAATATGCAACGAGTCGCCCTCGAGTCCTCGGCTGGGTTCGCAGTGCGGCAATCCTGGACGGCGACTGGGGAACGAGCATTGCCTATGTTCTCGGGCTCGGTTTTGCATTAGCGGGCTACAGCAGCTTCTGGCACCTCATGATGATGCTGGGGCTGACGGCTCTTGTCGCCGTAAACTATATTACCATCTGCCACCTCTACCCGAACGGCGGCGGTGTCTATAGCTCTGTAGTCCATCGTTCAAAACGTCTCGCAGTCATTGGAGCGCTGCTCCTCGCGGCGGACTATATCATTACGATGGCACTCTCGATCCTCGACGCGTGTCATTACCTTGGTCTCAACCACCCGGCAGCGTGGGCAACTCTTGTCATTCTCCTTGTTGCGACCCTCAATTGGTACGGACCGAAGCATTCCGGCGGACTCGCGTTCGTCATTTCAGCAGTCACGCTGACAACCCTGGTTGCTATTATCATCGCATCTGCTCCCACCTCGATCGCATCCGCAAGAATTCAAGAACCAACCGGAGGAATAGTCCATAACTGGGGAATATTCGTAGGTGTTATCTTAAGTCTCTCGGGTATTGAAGCAATTTCGAATATGACGGGGTTGATGAAGGAGCCGAAGCGAGACTCGCGAAACGCAATTCTCTCCGTTTTGATAAAGGTCGTGATCACAAATGTTTTTTTGACACTTGCGATGCATTCGATCGTCGGTTTGCTCCCTGGCGACCATAGAGACGACATGCTGCGCTTCCTGGGTGAGCACTTTGTAGGCCCATGGTTCGGATGGGTCGTTGCGATCGCAATGGGAACGCTACTCATTTCTGCCGGGAACACGGCGCTGAACGACCTGATATCCATTCAATTCCTGATGGCCGTCGATAAGGAATTACCCCGAGGCCTTCGAAAGCTCAACCGTTTCGGAGTCCCGGTTATTCCCCTTGTACTTACCGCCGCCGCCCCGATCATTGTCCTCACGTTCATCCACGATGTCGAAACACTGTCGCACCTCTATGCCATCGGTCTTGTCGGAGCGATCGTGATTAACCTCGGGTCGACCGCAACAGACAAGACGATTGAGCTGCGGAAACACACCAGGATATTTATGCTTGTTTCTGCCTCGATATTATTGTTGATTGAAGCTTCAATTGCCGTCAGGAAGCCCGAAGCGACACTCTTTGCTTCAATCGTGCTGGTCGTTGGCCTGGGAGCCCGCCAGGTTGCGAAGCGTAAAGTGGTGCTGCCGCCTGTTCCCGAATTCGTCCCTGCCTTCGCGCCTGTATCACCTCGTCGGCGCGGCAGAAAGATGATGCCGACGGCAAAGTTCCTTGTAGCGCTCAAAGAAGCCAACGAGAGACTCTTGAAGTTCGCGATCGACGAAGCCAAGACGCGGAACGCACTGTTGTTCGTACTGCGTGTCAAGGAGATTGCTGTCGGCGCCTTGCCGGAGAAACTGGAAATGTCGACCAATGGCTTCGAACGACGCACCGAGGAGTTGTGTGCCGTCGCCGGGATCGACTATCAATTGATCTCGATTCCAAGTTATGAAGTGGGATATACGATCGTTGAACAAGCCGCGACATACGGCGTCGACCGCGTTATCGTCGGTGCACCATCGCGCAACCTTGTCGAAAATGTTCTCAAGGGAAGCACGGTTCGATCCATAGGTTCTCTGCTTCCCGACGAAATTCAGCTCATTGTCTATGGCGGTTGAATCCACTATCATCAATCTTTCTCGATCAACACTATGATGAATCAAATGTTCCGGACGAAGAGTCTGGACAAAATAAAAGCGGACGCAGAACAGGGGGGCGAAAACCAGCTCAAGCGATCTCTGGGAGCCCTCGACCTCATTTCGCTCGGTATCGGTGCGATCATCGGCACAGGAATATTTGCGGTCATCGGTACGGCTGCAGCGGGGGGAGCGGGCCATCTCGGTGCAGGACCTGCCGTAGCGTTATCGTTCATCCTCACAGCGGTCGCCTGCGCGTTTTGTGCGCTCTGCTATTCAGAATTCGCGGCGATGGTGCCGATCTCGGGCAGCGCCTACACGTATTCCTATGCGACCCTGGGCGAGATCATAGCATGGATCATCGGCTGGGACCTTATCATTGAATATGCAATCGGAAACGTAGCGGTCGCGATAGGCTGGGCCGCGTACTTCCATCAACTCATGACCGGACTTGGACTGCACATTCCGGCCTGGATTGCATCAGACTTCCGGTCGGCTCACCAGGCAGCAGATTTCGTCGCGGCGGGAGGAACCATCTCACCCGATATTGCTCTCTCGTATGAAGCCTGGACACATCATCCCACCGTCCTGGGAATTCCGATTATATTTAATTTTCTCGCCGTGGCGATTGTTGGCGCAGTCACCTGGGTGTTGGTTATCGGGATAAAGGAATCTGCACGGGCAAACAATATTATGGTTGCCCTCAAACTTGTCATCCTCGTTTTTTTTATCGCGGTCGGATTCAAGTATGTAAAACCGGAAAACTGGACGCCGTTTATGCCGAATGGATTCGCCGGAGTCTGGACAGGCGCGAGTTTGATTTTTTTTGCGTTCATCGGATTCGATGCAATCTCAACCGTGGCCGAGGAATGCAAAAACCCCGGACGGGATATGCCGATCGGTATCATCGGTTCTCTCGTCGTTTGCACGTTTATCTATATTGCGACGGCCTTTGTTCTGACAGGCATCGAGCCCTGGCATCAGCTTGGAGTGGCGGACCCGCTTGCGGCCGTCTTCGCGCACATAGGGCTGGACTGGGCTGCCGGAATCGTTTCGCTCGGGGCGGTCATCTCCATGACCGCGGTACTCCTCGTGTTCCAGATGGGTCAACCCAGGATTTTCTTCTCGATGTCGCGTGACGGACTCCTTCCGAAGATCTTTGCACGAGTTCATCCGAAGTACCGGACACCTCATGTGACGACCATCTGGACAGGGGTCGCAGTCGCGGCAATCTCCGGGATTGCGAACATCAATGAGATTGTCGAGCTGACCAATATCGGGACGCTCTTCGCGTTCGTCCTCGTTTGCGCCGGGATTATCATCCTCCGAAGAACCGACCCCGACCGGCCGAGAGTCTTCAGGACCCCCTTCGTTCCTGTAGTCCCTCTTCTCGGTATTGCCATGTGTGTCTACCTCATGTTCGGACTGCCTTCCGTCACCTGGATCCGGTTCGGCGTTTGGTTGGTAGTCGGCCTGATGTTGTACTTTACGTATGGATACTGGAACAGCCGACTGCGCCAACGAACTGCATGAGCTCTGTGGACCGTCCAACCGAACAGCCCAAACTTCTCCGCGCCCTCGGCCTACGCGAAGGAATTGCCGTTCACATTGGCAATGTCATCGGTTCGGGAATTTTTGTCGTTCCCGCAATTATCGCGGGTCACCTGCACGCCATGGGTCCCATCCTTGTCGTCTGGATTGTCGCCGGGTCTCTCACACTCTTCGGCGCGTTGACCCTCGCCGAATTGAGTTCAATACTGCCGGAAGCGGGCGGGCCATACGTCTACCTGCGGAACAGCTTCGGAAGGCTTTGGGGATTCTTGTTCAGCTGGAACGACTATTTTATCAATAAGGCTGGTTCCGCCGCCGCTCTCGCCGTTGCATTCGGAACATTTCTTGGCTATTTCTTTCCCTCAA
>JBGOVN010000217.1:0-3610 GCA_041478155.1 Bacteroidota bacterium
AGCATTTAATGCGAACGATTTCTTCAAACGCATCGCGGATCTGTTCATCGTCCATGAATTCAAGGAGAAGGAGGGTCTCAACGCCGGCCTGCAGGCAAGCCACACCCGTTCGTTTGGCGCCGTTCTGCACAACGATCCGTTGTTTTATTTGTTAACGCTGAAGCCTACGGTCGAGGTCGATGAGTTGATCGAAGACTCGTTGCCGCGGGAGGTCAAGCAGCTTGATGTGACGCTGCTCCATGCCGTCGTTCTCAACAAGATTCTTGGCATTTCCACCGAAGCACAGGAACAGAAGCTGAACCTCGACTATTCGAGGTCGTTCGACGATGCTGTGCGACGAGCGCGGATTGATGGAGCACAAATCGCCTTTCTGATGAACCCCACCCGTCTCGAGGAGGTGCGGTCGGTGGCAAAAGCCGGGTCCACGATGCCCCAAAAGTCAACATATTTCTACCCCAAGCTTCTTTCCGGTCTTGTGATAAACAAAATGGCGGATTAAAAAAAACTTCCTTATCCTCAATCAACCTTTAAAGGACCTGGTATTTCTGAACGCCTGAAAATAGTACTCGGGATCATCGTCGTCTGCCTCATTTGGGGCTCGACGTGGCTCGCGATCAAATCCGGTCTTGATACTGTTCCACCCTTCCTGGCCGCCGGACTTCGCTTCCTTATTGCAACGATTCTCCTGCAGGTTATCATGCTCATCAAAGGAGAGCGTATTCCGCGCGATAAGGATTTTTGGGTTCTCGTCGCCGAAATGGGCCTCCTGACGTACACGCTTCCGTTCGCGCTGATCTATTGGGGGCAGAAGCAGATTCCCACCGGCCTCTCCTCCATCCTCTTTGCTACCTTTCCGTTTTGGGTCGCGCTGTGCTCACATTTTAGGCTTAAAACGGAGAAGATGAACTGGTCGAAAACACTCGGTGTGTTGTTCGGGTTCGCTGGCGTCTACGTAATTTTTTCACGTCAGTTTTATATCGGTTCGGGGCGCTCACTGTTTGGCCTGGCTGCCATCGTCATCGGGGCGCTCTCGCAGGCTTACGCTCTTGTTTCAGTCAAGAAATTCGGGAAGACCTTCAGCTCGACGTCAATCAATTTCGCCGGAATGGTCATCGGCGCAATCATCCTGCTTGGAGCCAGCCTGGCGGTCGAGGACTACGCGGAGCTCGTGTTCAACTCACGGTCGCTCATTCCGCTCCTGTATCTCTCGACGATGGGGACCGTTTTTACGTACGTCCTGTATTTTTGGCTAGCGCAGAAGGTCAACGCAGTTCTTCTTTCGATGACGGCGTTTGTCACGCCGGTAATTGCCGTCGTGCTCGGTGCCCTCGTTCTCCAGGAAATGCTGTCCGTGCAAATGTTTAAAGGCGCAGCCCTTGTGCTCGGTGGAATCCTGACCGCAAACGGTCCCGAACTCCTCAAGTATCTGAGAAGGACGAAGACGGCTCCCCAGCCGTAAGAGACGATGTTCAAAAAGATTGCCCATATCGGTGTCGCGGTAAAAAATGTCGACGCGAGTTCCAGAGTGTTCGAACGGATCTTCGGCATACGCCGCGGCAACGATGAGACGCTCCCGGACCAGCAGGTCTCGACAACAATGTTTACCATCGGTGGTACGGCGGTGGAGCTCATTCAGCCGACAACGCCCGATTCCTCCGTGATGAGGTTTATCGAGAAGCGGGGAGAAGGTGTCCACCACGTCTCCTTCGAGGTCGACGATATTGTGAACGAGCTTGCCCGGCTCAAGAAAGAAGGATTTCAACTCATCGACGAAAAACCCCGTAAGGGAACCGACAACACCCTCGTAGCATTCCTTCATCCAAAATCGACGAACGGCCTTCTGATCGAGATCAGTCAGAAGCAGGAGTAGCTGCAATGCCCGCGGGTGAAGACGACAAAGTCCTCCTGTTCGCCGCCCGCGATCTTTCTCTTGAAGAAAAGATCGACTCTCTTCCCGCAAAGCCGGGAACCTACCAGTTTAAAAATGCCGACGGGAAAATTATCTATGTCGGCAAAGCCCAAAATCTTCGAAGCCGCGTCCGCCAGTATTTCCAACGCTCCCGGAACCCCGACCCCCGCATAGATTCGATGGTATCGAAAATCGTCGACGTCGAGTTGACGGTCACCGACACCGAAGTGGAAGCGCTCATCCTCGAAGCAAATCTCATCAAGAAGTACAAACCGCGCTACAACGTTGTCCTGAAGGACGACAAGAGCTATCCCTTCATCGCCATTACCAACGAACCGTTCCCGCGAGTCTTCGTTACCCGGAGGAATAGAGGACCGGGAGCCCGATACTTCGGTCCTTACACCGATGTGAAAACGATGCGGTTCGCCCTCAAGACCATCCGGGATATTTTCATGATACGAAGCTGCAACTACGACCTCACAGAAGAATCCATTGCGAAAAACAAGTTCAAGCTCTGCCTCGACTACCATATCAAAAAATGTGAAGGGCCGTGCGAGGCCCTCGTTTCTCGCGAGCACTACAGCGCGATGATTGAGCAGGTCGCGAAAGTATTGAGGGGAAAAACAACTTCCGTGGTCGAAGCCCTCGAACGGGATATGCAGGAACTCTCCGAGCACTTGAAATTTGAAGAGGCGTCGAAGGTTCGCGACAGAATACGAGCGCTGACGGTGTATACTGAAAAACAGAGAATGGTGGAGAATCGGCAGACTGACCGTGATATATTCGGCGTTGCCGCCAAAGGAGATGACGCATGCGGTGTCCTCTTCAAAGTCCGCGACGGGAAGGTGGTCGGGAGCCAGCATTTTTACATGACCAACGCCGAGTCGAAAGGAGAGGGGGAGATTCTGGAGCATCTCGTCGAACGGTATTATTTGGAGAGCGACGACATTCCCGGGGAAATCTATCTTTCTTCGGATGTCGAATCGCACGCCCTTCTCCAATCCTGGCTCCAGATCAGGAGGAATGCGGAGATTGTCCTCGAGATTCCGAAGGGGGGTGAAGCATCGAAGTTGGTGTCGATGGTTCGGAATAACGCCCAATTCTGGCTCGACGAGCTTGAAATTCAGCGAATGAAGCGGGGAGACTTCATCCCTCACTCCGTGCAGTCGCTCCAACGAGACCTGAGGCTGAAGGCTCCACCCCGCCGTATTGAGTGCTTCGATATTTCAAACACGCAGGGGAGCGATTCGGTTGCGTCGATGGTCGTGTTTGTCGATGCGAAGCCGAGAAAAAGCGAGTACAGGAAATTCAAAATTCGGTCGGTGCAAGGTCCGGACGATTTCGCAAGCATGCAGGAGGTGATTGAACGCCGTTATTCGAAACTTCTCGAGGAGGCTGAGTCGCTGCCGGACCTGATCATGGTCGACGGCGGCAAGGGTCAACTGTCGAGCGCAGTCGAGGTTCTCGCGAAGCTGGAAATCGTTTCGGTTCCGATCATCGGACTGGCAAAGAGGCTCGAAGAAGTCTTCGTTCCGGATCAGGCCGAACCGGTTTCGATGCCCCGAACGTCGTCGGGAATCCGTCTGCTTCAGCAAATTCGGGACGAAGCCCATCGATTTGCAGTCACGTATCATCGAACACTCCGTTCGAAACGGATACTCAGGACCGAGCTCGATTTGATTAAGGGGATTGGGAAGAAAA
>JBGOVN010000115.1:0-5040 GCA_041478155.1 Bacteroidota bacterium
ACCACCTTCAAAGAATCCATCGGAAAGGTTAGCTACTGGGACAAGCCGATCTTTCCGCGGGAGTACATGGAAGCTTCCTGCGCCAAGTGCCACAAAGAACGGGTGGTTGCTCATGCGCCAATTCTTACGCTCGGACGGAAACTTATTGAGGAGGACAACTGCGTCGGATGCCATAAGCTGGAAGGATTCAAACGCCAATGGGTGCCCAGTTTGAACGGCATCGGATCAAAGGTAAATCGACCGTGGTTGGTGAATTGGCTGAAGAACCCGAAGGCGTACTTTCCAAAGGCAACGATGCCCAACTTTCAGTTTTCCGATGATGACGCAAATACGCTTGCCGATTTTTTAATGACTTTCACGTCATTCTCGGACGATGCGACGCTTGACCCGGTACCCGTTCAGTTAGCCCACGCGTCCGGAAGTCAGAAGTCGGCGTTGGAAGGGCTTGGCTCGACTCGAGTAAGTGAGGCTCGCTGCATAAGCTGCCATCCGATTAATGGGAAGGGGGGATACGTTGCCACGGACCTCGGCAAGGTGGCCAGCAAAGTGAATCAACGGTGGCTGTACAACTACATCAAGAACCCGAAACACTTGCAGCCAAATGTCGAGATGCCGAGGTTCCGACTCAGCGAAAAGGAGCTGGCTGGAGTTGTTGCGTACATGGAGAGCGAGTACGTTGACTTTGATCTGACCGAGCCACCACCGCACACTCCCGATCCGCAGTTTTACGAGAAAGGTCTCGCGCTCTTCAAGAAATTCAACTGCGCAGGCTGTCATACTCTTGAAGGTGTGAAAGGCGCCGAGGAGCTTGGGCCGGAACTGACGTATGTCGGGAGCAAGAAGCTGTACGAGATTGATTTCGGCCGGTCGGGGATCGAACAATCACTACCGTCGTATCTGTTTACGAAACTGAAGTCTCCGCGCACGTTTTCATCCACAATGAAGATGCCTAACTATCAGTTCAGTGATGAAGAAGCGCAGTCGATTGCAGTTGCGCTTCTCGGCAATACGAGCGAACAAATTCCGGAAGATATGAAGGTCAAACCGAAGCCGTCGAGCACATACGCTCCTCAAGGTGAATTTGGAAAGTTAGCGAACGACCTGGCTTGCTTCAGCTGCCACACGATGTTCGGCCGTGGACGTCTCGTCGCCACGGACCTCACCCTCGAAGCGAGTGCTGCAAAGCGGGAATGGATCGAACGATACTTCAAGGTACCGTATTCTCTGCGTCCAATTCTCACTGAACGCATGCCGAATCTCTTTTTGTCCAATGCTGAAATCAAGACGCTTGTGGATTACATGGAAAAAATCTTCGTCGCCGATAGTCTTGCGCATGACATCCCCGTGAACGAGGCGACCGTTGCCAAAGGAAGACTCCTGTATACCGAACGTTACAGTTGCAGGTCGTGTCATCAAGTCAACGGCAAGGGGGGCTATGTTGGACCTCCTCTCGATAGAGTGGCATCGCGACTGCAGCCGGGGTGGATATTCCACTGGCTTAAGAATCCGCAAGCTTTCAAGCCTGAATCGATTGAACCGAACAACAACCTCACCGACCAGGATGCGGAGGCGCTCACCGCATTTCTTATGACGCTCAAGTAAAAGGCTTATCGGTCATGACATCTATGAAAACAAAGCGCGCTATCTTCTTTCTGCTCTTTGTGTCGACGGTTCTCTTCAGTTGTTCACAGAAGAGAGGACCGGCCGAGACCAGTTCACAAAGTGCGAATACCGTCGGCGCTCGGGACACTTCGACTGTTCGGCCGGCCGCCTTCGTATCACTTCGTCTTACTTACGAGCAACGACAGGGAAAGAATATTTATAGAAAGTATTGCTTTGTCTGTCATGGGCCCGAAGGAAAGGGAGACGGGTTTAACTCTTACAACCTCGATCCGAAGCCGAGGAACCTAACCGACGGGGCTTATATGAATTCACTCAGTAGTGAACGAATCGCCGAGACGGTTCGGCTGGGGGGAAGGGGCGTGAATCGCTCCCCGTTGATGCCGACATGGGGAGGAAGATTGTCGAAAGATGAAATCATCTACGTCGTTTCGTACGTCAGAACCCTGGCTGCAGACACGAAGGCTCGTGACTGAACTCGCAGCATGAAACAAGAGAACAGTAGAAACCAAGGTCGTTATTAACTAAAACCTCGCATGCAGTCCGATCCCGCAAAGCGGAATCGAGATCTCGTACCAACGAAGTCGTTATGGGCTGATTTATACGCCTGCAGGCCCGCCATCTCGTTTGGCGGGGCTCCCACCGTTAGCTGGCACACGACCAGATATGAATAGCCGAATACAATGGGTTATCTTCGCTTCATTCCTTTGTCTCTCTCGTTCAATTGCCCAGTCGATTGATTCGTCATCTACCTCTATTCTTCCCATAGGCCTCACAATCCAGTCAGGCCTTGGATCGTACAGCATCTGCGATGAATTTATCTCGCGCGAGAAGTATTCGGGCACCCTGCCGATCTACATGCTTATGTGGACTGACGCTACGCCCAGGCGTGCCAGCAAGATTACCTTTGAGTACCGATCCGGCTCTGAGATCAAGAACTATAACGTGTCCGCAACGATCACCGAATTCACTTTTGGTTTGGAATATCTCTATCCGATTGGCAGGTTTTCCCTTCTATCAAATGATGTCTTTGCGTACCTCGGGCCGTCGCCTGATTTATTTTTTCACTTTCGCAGTCAAAACATAGCCAACGGCGGCAGTGCTATTACGAGAGCATACTCAGTCGCAATGCTGCTCTCGGCAGGCGCCACTCTTGAATTAGCATGCCCCATTAACAATGGCCTCCTTGCTGGCATATCCCTGGGGACAAACGTCTTCTCGTTCGGCGGCCGGTTCGTGAACCCCGAAAACAGCGATGCGACTTTCTTCAAGCTGCTGACCCTGTTTTCCGGATTGCGTTTCAAATCCGACGTTGGTCTTCGGTATGCGTTGACATCCAACTTCTCCGTGAGACTTTCCTATCGGTTCGAACTTACGCGCGTCGATGCGTGGGACTACTTCATCTCAGGGAGCGATATGGGTGTCCTGTCCCTCAACTATGGCTTCTGACCGGAACAACCTCATGAGATGGATATCCGTTTGCATCTGCCTTCTCCTCTCGGGGCTTTTCTGCTCTTGCGGAGACATGATCGTAGGTAAATCCCCTGCTGATTCAGGGTTGGAAGATTTTGAAGCGGCGTGGAAAACCGTGAGAGATGTGTACCCTTATCTCAACTTCAAAGGGGTCAATTGGGATAGCATCCACACGGTGTATCTGCCGCGAGCACAAAACGCCCACGGTGATGAGACTTACTATGTGCTGTTCGATTTGTTGAAGGAACTGAAGGACGGACATGTCGGATTGTGGACAAACGGTGGATTTCCTGTTTTGACTTATCAAACCCCGCGATCTCTCCGCGACAAAGATGCCTACAATCCCTTAGTCATTCGCAATTACTTTGACACAGAACTCCGATTGGCCGGCAATCAAAAGATGGAATATGAGATTCTGGATGGCAATATCGGCTATGTCTACATCTCGACGTTTACTGAAGGAAACTGGATCAATGATTTCTCGACTGTGCTCCAATACCTGAAAAACACAAAAGGGCTTATCATCGATGTTCGCAACAACAACGGCGGAACGATTCTCACGAGCAAGGTTGTTATCGGGAGGTTCATTTCTTCGCCTCTTCGGTATCCGTCAGCCTACAAGCATGGCATACTTATTAGCGATACTACGGCGTTTCTCCTGCCTATCGGACCGTTTCGGTACCAAAACCCCATCGTCGTTCTCATCAATGGCAGGTCCATCAGTGAGCCTGAAGAGTTTGCCGAAATAATGAAGCAAATCCCTAATGTCACGGCGATTGGGGACACGACAGCGGGGGCAGGTGGGCAGCCGGAAGTTTTCAGGTTACCTAGTGGAAGACAAATCCGAATTTCGACTACAGACTTTCGTCGGTATGACGGCGAGCCGCGAGAGTGGAACGGCATCCCTCCGCATATTTTTGTCGCTCAGACAGCAGACGATGCAAAACAGGGAATTGATAAACAACTGCAATACGCCATTCTTCTATTACGATGACTATTTGCAGTGGTCGTATGCCGGCAAACCAATCCCTCCCCGAGAAAGAGCATCCCGATCGAAATAGATCGGGACAAGTCGGAGCAAGCAAGTTGAAGGAATTCATGGCTTAGGAGCAAGAGCGGAAGATCGCGAGGAGAAGAGATGGGAGGATAAACTCTCAAAATCTTCAGGAATGAGGGAGAACCTCGATTTACCGTTACCTCTGCTCGTACTTCTTGATGACAAGGTACTTCAGGAGCGTGTCGCCCACATTCCGGATTCCGTGTTCGCTGTTCGAGGGACAGTAGAAGCTCGTCAGCTGCCCCGCCACCTTCTTTTTACCGTTCAGAAAAAACTCCGCTTTTTCCCTTCAAGGACGAAGAAAAACTCGTCCTCCGAGTCCTTCTGTGAGGGTTTGGGACTGCGGTAGACTACGGGTGAAGATTGCTCTTCGCCTGAAATCGAAGCACCCGGGAATTGGAGTAGCACGAAATAAAGAGTTTCCCGGTGGAGCTGTGCGCTGCAACTCCATACGCCTGGCCTACATTGTCAGCCGCGGCGCCTGTCACGCTCGAACTTATGAAGTCCTTCTTTCCAAGCACTGCATCCGCAGAGCCACCGTTCGCTTTTGACGGAGCGTTATAGAAAACAAGAACTCGATTGTAGGCCCCATCGGCGACGTAGAGGTTGTTATTTTGGTCCACCGCGAGCGCGTACGGATAGTAGATATTGGATTGGTTTGCTGACGCCGGAGTCGAACCATCCGCAAAGTTCGCTTTACCCAGAACGATATCTGCTGACGCACCATTCGCTTTTGAAGCAGCATTGAGGAAAATCGAGACGCGGCAGTTTCCCCGTTGGCCTACGTACAGGTTGCCATTCTTGTCGGCTGCGAGAGAGATCGGATTGTCCAATTTATCCGGGGCAGTCCCCTTCGTATTCGTTACGAAATCCGTCTGGCCCAAGACTCC
>JBGOVN010000082.1:0-5671 GCA_041478155.1 Bacteroidota bacterium
AACCTAGTTCTACGAGCACGATTACTTCTCTCCAGCACGAAGAACGGATATTCAGACCGAGCGCGAGTTTTTCCCGCCAAGCCCACATCAATACGTTCGCAAAATACCAATCGATCTACAAGCTCTCCATCAAGCAGCCTGACAAGTTCTGGGCCAAAATTGCGTCCGAACTCTCCTGGTTCAAGAAATGGAATAAAGTGCTCGAGTGGAAACTTCCATTCTCGAAATGGTTTGTGGGGGGAAAAATAAACGTTTCGTATAACTGTGTCGACCGGCATCTTTCGACGTGGAGGAAGAATAAGGCGGCCATCATATGGGAGGGAGAGCCGGGAGATACGCGCACCTTAACGTATCAGGAGCTTCACCGGGAGGTGTGTAAGTTTGCCAACGTCCTCAAGAAACTCGGCGTCGAAAAGGGAGACGTCGTTGCAATCTATATGCCGTTGGTTCCCGAGCTTGCTATCGCGATGCTCGCATGCGCGCGCATCGGGGCAACGCATTCGATCATCTTCGGCGGCTTCAGTTCGCAGGCACTCGTTGACCGGATCACTGACGCTCAGGCGAAACTGGTCGTAACAGCCGACGGCGGTTTTCGACGGGGGAGTATCATACCCCTTAAGAAAAACGTTGACGAAGCCGTGAAGAACACCCCTTCGATTCAAAGTGTTGTCGTCCTGAAACGAACGAAGAATGAAGTACATATGGAGCCGGGACGTGATCATTGGTGGGATGAATTGATGGAAGCGGCGAGCGATACCTGTGAAGCGGAAAAGCTTGACTCGGAACATCCGCTCTTTATCCTCTACACAAGCGGCAGCACGGGAAAACCCAAAGGCGTTCTTCACACCACGGGCGGCTACCTCGCGGGCGTTTACATCACCTCGAAATGGGTGTTCGATCTGAAAGATACGGATACCTACTGGTGCACGGCCGACATCGGCTGGGTGACGGGCCACTCGTACGTGGTGTACGGTCCCCTGGCGAACGGCGCCACATCGCTCATGTATGAAGGAGCCCCAAATTGGCCGGAACCCGATAGATTCTGGCGAATAATCGACCGTTACAAAGTCAACATCTTCTACACGGCTCCGACTGCAATCCGCGCCTTCATAAAATGGGGGGAACAATGGCCGCTGAAGCACGACCTCGGTTCACTTCGACTACTTGGTACAGTCGGAGAGCCGATCAATCCAGAAGCCTGGATGTGGTATCATAAGATCATCGGAAAAGGAAGATGTCCCATCGTCGATACATGGTGGCAAACCGAAACCGGGATGATCATGATCACACCGCTGCCCGGGGCAACGCCAACGAAGCCGGGGACTGCAACCTTACCATTCCACGGAATCGATGTGGACATAGTAACCAAAGAGGGAAAATCGGTTGGGAAGAATCAAGGAGGATATCTCGTTCTGAAGAAACCATGGCCCGCGATGCTGAGGACGATCTACGGGGACGATGAGAGGTTTAAACAACAGTACTGGAACGAGATCAAAGGCGTTTATTTTACGGGCGATGGCGCCCGGCGGGATAAGGATGGATACTTCTGGATCATGGGGCGTGTCGATGACGTCATCAACGTTGCGGGACATCGGCTCGGCACCGCGGAGGTGGAGAGTGCGCTCGTGAGTCATGACGCGGTCGCAGAAGCTGCAGTGGTCGGCAAGCCGGATGAGCTAAAAGGGGCAGCGATCTGTGCCTTCGTAACGTTGGAAGGAGGCAGGAGGCCGAGTCCGCAGCTGAAGGAAGAGTTGCGTCAACACGTAGCGAAAGAAATTGGAGCCCTGGCACGACCGGACGAGATTCGCTTCACCGATACGCTTCCGAAAACGCGAAGTGGCAAGATCATGCGTCGCCTGCTGCGCGAAATTGCCTCGACCGGCGCCGTGGTCGGGGATACGACCACACTTGAAGATTTTTCAGTATTGGAAAAACTTCGCGCCGCCGAGGAAGATTGAGTACAGAGATAGATGGACTCCACCTTCCTTGGATGTCACCCTGAGATGGAGCCAATCTTTCCGCGGATGTGAGATGGAGTCCATCTCACCGCGGCCAACAAAAAGAAGTTTCGAGTACTCCCAACTATGAATAAAATATTTGTCACCTCGTTTGATTCGAAAATCGGGATTATCTACATTGCCTCGACTGAAAAAGGAGTGTGTAAAATTTGCATTCCCGGCCAATCAAAGAAGGAATTTCAGGGATGGTTGCAGAGTCACACGAACGGGGCGGAGATTGTGGAATCGACGGCAAAGAATCGAAAGGTCATCGACGAGTTGAACCGGTACTTTGACCGGAAGCTGGTAAAGTTTCACAGCCGCCTGGACCCTATTGGGACCGAATTTCAGCATCGTGTCTGGTCGGAGCTGCGTAGAGTCCGTTACGGCACGACGATTTCCTATAAAGAGTTGGCAAAACGAGTAGAGGCCGCCGGCGCTTTTCAGGCAGTCGGTCGGGCTAACGGATCGAATCCCTTGCCGATCGTCATCCCTTGCCACAGAGTCCTCGGCAGTGACGACCGCCTGGTCGGCTATGCTGCCGGCGTGAAGACAAAAGAATTTCTGTTGAGACTCGAGGGCGCCATCATGATTTGATTTTTGTTTTGTGTGTCAAGCTAAAAGTTTTTTTCTTTTCCGCCTCCCGAAGTATTTTCTTGCTCCCCCTTCATTTTTTCCTTACCATTTTTCTACGCTTCCTTCGCATCGTTGCACTGTGCGAACGGAGCCCCGTTGTCCCCCGACGTGTCCAAGTCACTCTTCAGCGTACGAACCGAAAGCCGTTCAAATTTCCATGACCGCGTTCGTCAAAGATCTGAATCCAGCCCAACAGGAAGCTGTTAAGGCATCGAACGGCCCTGTCATGATCATCGCAGGAGCTGGAAGCGGAAAGACCCGGGTTTTGACCTATCGCATCGCGTATTTGGTCGATTGCGGCGTACCTCCGTATCAAATCCTCGCGTTGACTTTTACAAACAAGGCGGCGAATGAAATGAAAGGCCGGATCGTGCGCCTGGTCGGCGACCGGGCAGGCGATGTCTGGATGGGCACGTTCCATTCTCTGTTCGCACGCGTACTGCGCAAAGAGAGCGCGCATCTCGGATATACGTCTTCGTTTTCTATCTACGATAGCGACGATTCCCTGAGCGTTATAAAGAAATCGATGGACCGGTTGAACCTTCCGACGCAGCAGATAAACCCTCATGCCGTTCGGTCGAGAATCAGCAGTGCAAAAAACCAACTGATCTCGCCGGACGAGTTTGCTCAACAGGCAAGGGATTACTTCGACGAGAAAACCGCCTTAGTCTATGCGGAATACCAGAAGCAACTCTCGCAAAGCAATGCTATGGACTTCGACGACTTGTTGGTCAAACCGGTCGAATTGTTTGCCAAAAAGCCCGCAATACTTGAGAAATACCAACACCGATTCAAGTTCATCCTCATCGACGAGTTTCAGGACACCAACCACGCCCAGTATGAGGTGACGAAACTCCTCGGCGCCCTCCATCGAAATATTTGTGTTGTAGGGGACGATGCACAGAGCATCTACTCGTTCCGGGGAGCCGACATACGAAATATCCTGGACTTCGAAAAGGACTATGCCGGCTGCCAGACATTTCGCCTTGAACAAAACTATCGCTCGACGAAGAACATCCTGGCTGCGGCCGACAGGGTAATCCGGAACAATCAGGACCAACTGCGAAAGAATCTCTGGACGGACAATACAACCGGCGATCCTATCACGGTCATCCAGTGCGCGGACGACCAGGATGAAGGACATCAGATCCTCGCGGCCCTGCAGGAGGAAAGCTCGAAGAGAAAGCTCGACCTGAAGGATTTTGCCATCCTCTATCGTACGAACGCCCAGTCCAGGTCCCTGGAGGATGCGCTGCGGCGGAGTGGAATTCCTTATGTAATCGTCGGCGGTACGCGGTTTTACGAGCGGAAGGAAATAAAAGATATCCTCGCCTACCTTCGACTGCTCTCAAACCCGCGCGATGACGAGAGTTTTCGGAGAGTCGTCAATGTTCCTTCGCGCGGCATCGGTGACACGACGCTCGACAATGCCGAGCAGTTTGCACGTGGGCTCGGCATCCCGTTGTTCGAAGGGCTCGCCAGGATCGATGAAATCCCGGACCTTACCGACCGGGCAAGAAAGGGTCTGAAACAGTTCAAAGGCCTTCTCGACAAGTATCATTCCCTGCGCACTCAGATGTCCCTCAGTGAGATGGCCCGTTCGCTCGTCGACGAGCTGGGTGTACTGACGGCCTTCAAAGAAGAGCGTACAGTAGAATCGATGAGCAGGTGGGAAAACGTACAGGAATTACTCTCGGCGATCACCGAGTTTGGTCAGGAACGTCCGGAGGCGACGCTCGAAGCGTTTCTCGAAGAAGTCTCGCTCGTCTCGGATATTGATACGTGGGAGGGGACAAAGAACGCCGTGACGCTGATGACCCTCCACTCGTCGAAAGGGTTGGAGTTCCCGGTGGTGTTTATTTCGGGTCTGGAGGAGGGTCTCCTACCGTTTTATTCCAATTCCATCGACAACTTCGACCTCGAAGAGGAGCGGAGGCTTTTCTACGTCGGTATCACGCGCGCCGAACAGAAACTTTATTTCACGCACACCCGGATGAGATACAGGTTCGGTGATGTCACCTACCCTGGTGAATCTCGCTTCCTTGCCGAGGTTGGTGCTGAACACGTCGAGCATCGTTTGTCGCGTAACGGACGTCATACCCAGGAACCATCCTCGGTTCGCGCGAGACAGCGATCGGTCGGGCCGTCCGGGAAGAACGCGTACGCCGAGGAGCGGGTGTACTTCCAGGACGCTTCGCCGGATTACGAATCAGAGTCGCAAGAGGAGTTCGAGGTAAAGAAAGGAGCGCTCGTGAGGCACGAGCTTTTTGGAAAGGGAAAAGTTGTTGAAGTGACCGGCAAGGGGGAATCAACAAAAGCGGTTGTTCAATTTGAAGAACGCGGTCTCAAGAACCTTATTTTGAAGTACGCCCACCTCAGGCCCGCCTGAAAAGTTTCTCCTCATTCGTCCCATTTCTTCGAACTCACCAACACGATGCTCGACCAGTAATCAGGGTGGAGGTAGTGGGTGATGAGAGTACTAAACTCCGGAACTTTCGATGAGGGGACGATAACGTAGAGCAGAGCTTGTTGACCGTTGATCCTGTGAAACTGGTCCAGGAACACATTGTACTGCGTCAGCGAGTGTTCCGATTCGAAGTCTCGCGCTCCTGTTTTTGCTTCTCCGATTACATACCGCTGATGTTGCTCGTCATAGGCGTAGACATCAGGCGACTTGTCTTCCTGGTCCCCGTAACCGTCATTGCGCAATTCCAGGGGGGGATGAAACCCTTCCACGCCGACCGCACCGCTGACCGTAAAGCCTTCGTTCCTAAAGAGCTCGACGAGTTCGCCAATGAGGGAGAGATGCTTTTCAAAGTCTTTCTTCGGGCGCATGGGGAGTGGAGCGGGGATGACGACGGGGATCCGACCTATCTTGCCGTGACTTCCGATCCGTACAGAATCTTTTCGTAGTACTGTTCATACTGCGTGATGATGCGCTTGGACTCGAAATCAAGCGCACGTTTTCGCGCCGCTTCAGCGAAGAGTGCATGCTTGGGAGGATTCAAGAGAAGGTCCGTTGCGTACCGCGCCATCCG
>JBGOVN010000205.1:0-3759 GCA_041478155.1 Bacteroidota bacterium
CATTCGGAGAGAACCTGAACGCGGTCAATGCCGAGAGGGGGAAATAAACGTTCTTCGAGGCTTTTTGGATTCCGATGGAGGCGCGGATGTAGGTTCGGAAGAGAGGAAGCGGGAACAACATCGCTAACCTACGGATTCGATGACTTCAGGGTACTTGATGCCCGCGGCGGTATTGAAAAGGAGGACTCTCTCGGCAGGTTGGATCAATCCGTCATGTACCATCAGTTCGAGAGCCGCGACGACCGCCGCTCCCTCCGGGCAAATAAACAATCCCTCCATCTGTGCAAGTTCGCGCAGTGCTTTTCCAATTTGGGCATCGCTTACCTCGATTGCACTCCCGCCACTTTCGTACACAGCCTTGAGAATCATGTAATCGGCAAAAGCCTTTGGGACACGTAATCCGGAAGCAATGGTTTCCGCATTTTGCCAAAACTCGGAGTCATTCTTATGCTGATGAAATGCCTTGACAATCGGTGCACAACCGGACGATTGGACCGAAATCATTTTCGGTCGTGCGGAGCCGATCCAACCCAATTGCTCCATCTCGTCGAATGCTTTCCACATTCCAATAAGTCCCGTTCCTCCTCCCGTCGGATAGAACACGACATCGGGCAATTTCCATTCGAACTGTTCGGCGAGCTCGTACCCCATCGTTTTCTTTCCCTCGAGCCGGTACGGCTCCTTCAGAGTCGATACATCGAACCACTCGGAATGAAGTTTTTTCTTCTCGTTCATCGCCTTTGCCGCGTCGCTGATGTTTCCGCGCACAAGTTCCACATGCGCGCCGTATGCGATACATTCCTTGATATTGATCGCCGGCGTATCGGCCGGCACAAAGATCCTTGCCTCGATATCAGCCTTTGCCGCATAGGCGGCAGAAGCCCCCGCAGCATTCCCTGCTGACGGAATGCAGATTATTTTGATCCCGAGTTCCTTCGCCTTTGAAATAGCCATCGCAAGACCCCGGGACTTGAAAGAGCCTGTCGGAAGCTGACCCTCATCCTTCATCCAAAGATGCTGTAGCCGCAGAGTCTCGCCAAGCTTGCGCAATGCAATCAAAGGGGTGATTTGCTCGCCCAGTGACACGATGTTCTCCTCGTGCAGTATCGGCAACAAGCGAAGATACCTCCACAAGGAGTAGGGCGAATCCTTCAAGATTGGTTTCGAAAGCTTCTCCCTAGCCGATCGAAGGTCGTATCGCGCGACGAGTGCTTTTCCACATGATCTGCAGGTGGCCTGGACTTGCTGGGGCTCGTGACGCATGCCACACGAAGAGCATTCAAGGTGGGTAAAGAAGGTCTTGGTTTCCACGGGTCAGTAGTGCTTGAGGAAAAGCATTCCTACGCTATGCATTGAAATTGAGCGAGAATGTACCTGTCATCCAATGAAGAAGCAAGTAAGACGCTTCAGCCCCGGATCCGGCTCTGGAGCTGTGGAGATTTTGTTCTTGAAACTCAGAACTCCGTTTTCTATATTTTCAAAACGCTCTCCCTTTTCCCCACCATCAGAGAGGTACGACATGCGATCGTCTCTACGGGTTATCCTGTTTTTCTTGATCTGCGTCTCTCTGACGAATTCCCTCTCCTCACTCCCGAAATTCGCAAGCCGAACGGGAGCGAAGTGTCAGTCTTGCCACGTGAACCCCACCGGTAAAGGAATGCGCAGCGAGTTCGGCCGCTCGTTCGGTCAGGATGATATCGTCCTGCCGACCTTTAAGGGTCTCACCGACCTGGATGAGTATTCGACGTCGCTCACACCCAATATTGGATTCGGCGGTGACTTCCGGCAACTGTTTTTCTACAATCAGGACCGCAACGTTTCGAGCTTCTTTCAAATGCAGGGAGACTTATACCTCGACCTGCGGTTAAACAAGAAATTTCGAATATACTTTGACAAAGGTCTCTATTCCGGTTTCGAAGTGTTTGGCCTCGCGAAAGTCCTGCCCCTGGATGGATACATCAAAGCGGGCAAGTTCATGCCCGCGTACGGAACGCGTGTGGATGACCACAATTATTTCATACGCGGCGGACCATTCAACGCAGGTCCATGGTCCGGCCTTTTTCCGTCCGGGTATCCGACAGGTCTCCGTTTCGGAGAGCGGGCCGAAGACACCGGGATCGAGTTTGGCATTGCTCCCAGCGTGTTTACGTTCAACCTTGGCGTTTTCAACGGGGAGCCGGGGGGAGGGCTGAACGGCGTTTCGGGTTCAGCGACAAAGGCAATTGCGCTTCGCGGCGATGCGATGTTTAAGCTCGGTGGGATTCCCGTGAATATCGGCGGATCGCTGTACAATGCGCCTTCGGCGACACAGACCGATACGTACTACGGCGCCTTCGGCTCCGTGACGCTCATGGAAACGCTTACCATCAACAGCGAAATCGATTTCGTCCAGGTTGTGCGTTCGGGCCAAACGTACGTTGGCATGATGGTATGGAACGAACTCAACTATATGGTTCGTCAGGGAATTGATTTGAAGCTCGGATATGAGTTCTATGATCCTGATAACGTCCGCCAGAATGGAAGTTTTGGGAGAATTACCGTCGGAGCAGAACTGTTCGTCCTGAGCGGTGTCGAGCTACGGCCACTCTACCGCATCAACATGGAACAACCGACAGAAGTGTCAAACAACGAGTTTCAGATGATGTTTCATTATTATTTCTAAGGGATTTAATGAGTATGCGACAGAATGTCCGTCCGGGTTTCCTGATTGCATCATTGGCTGTGGTTTGCATCGCGGGTTCAGCGTTTCAGAACAGAGAGGGCGAGAAGCACAAGACTTTGAGCTTCGCGACGGATGTCGCTCCGATCATCAAGAGATACTGCATGCCATGTCATCTTGCCGACAACGAAAACCCGAGCGGTCTGGCGCTCGATAATTATGACCTTGTTTTGAAGGGAGGAAATCACGGCAGCACGCTGGTGCCGGGTAAGCCTCAGGAGAGTAATTTCTACTTAAAGTTGCTTCCAACTCCGCCGTTTGGAAGACAGATGGCACGAAACAAGAAGAAGCTCACCGAAGAAGAGGTAAAAACTATTCACGATTGGATCGCTCAGGGGGCAAACAGGTAACGCAGGAGGGTGTTAGTCCACCTTCTCCACCTTGATGGTATTCGTGGTTCCCTTCGACATAAGTGGAATTCCCGCCGAGAATACCACGTAGTCGCCGCTTTGAACATACTGTAGCCGTTTTAGCTCGTCCTTGATTCTTTTCAAAGCGGTATCCGTGTCCTTTTCGAAATCGGGAATGATAATTCCACGGACACCCCAGACAAGATTTAATCGACGCAGGATTTTTTCCCTTCCTGTGATAGCAATAATCCTCGCATGCGGCCGATACTTACTGATCTTGATTGCCGTTGTGCCGGAATGCGTGATTGGGATGATGGCCTTTGCGTTCACCTGTCCTGCAAGAGTACATGCTGCCCTCGCAATGGCATCGAAGACCTTTTCTTCCTGGTCCCCCGGCGTTTGCTGAATATCCAATCGATCTCTATGCTGTGCTTCGGCGCGCCGGATAATCCGGTCCATGGTATGGACAGCCTCCACAGGAAATTTTCCCACAGACGTTTCCGCGCTCAACATCACTGTGTCGGCGCCGTCCAGTACAGCGTTGGCCACGTCGTTGGCCTCTGCTCTTGTCGGTCTGGGATTCTCGATCATCGATTCGAGCATCTGCGTCGCGATAATCACCGGGTCTCCCGCCTCGTTGCACTTCCTGACGATCATCTTCTGAACAATCGGTACATCTTCGGTGGGAAG
>JBGOVN010000129.1:0-4785 GCA_041478155.1 Bacteroidota bacterium
CCGGGTTTCGTCCTTAGTGTCATCACGACTAACCGGGAGGTCATTGCCGTTGCGCGACCGCTCCTCATATTGGCGGGCATTGCCCAGGTCGCGTACGGGTCGGGAATCATCCTTGCGAACGCTCTCCAGGCCGCGGGTGCAACGTTGTATGTCATGTATCTTGAAGTGATTACACACTGGATCATCTTCCTGCCTCTCGCCTATTTCCTCGGGCTGCGATTCGGCATCTTCGGCGCCTGGCTGGCGTTGCCAGTCTATATCGTCTCGTACTCAACCATGGCGTGGCTGAAATTCCGTTCCCGGTCGTGGATGGAGATTAAGGTCTGATATGTCAAGGCTACGCCGCATTCTCTTCTTCGTTATACCGATCATCTCGATCCCGGCGATTTTCGTGTACGACGTCATCCGTGCCGCCGTCGACCTCGATGTTCCCAGCATGGTCTACGTTCGCGAAGGACTTATCGTCCTCTCGTTCTCCTCCATCTACTTTCTCATCGAAGACCGGCGGACGCGCAACAGGGGAATTGCAACGAAGGAAATCGGTCGTCTCCTGATGGTCAGCATTGCGGCCCTCGTCATGACCGGGACCGTCTCGTTCTTCCAGCTCGCCTCGCAGACGAATCAGGAAGTACCGCATTTCCGTCAGTCCTCGCTGGCACTCTTCCTCTCAACCTTCGTCGGTGTCATCCTCGGCATCTTTGCCATCTACACGCTGCAGACGGTCAAAGACCTGACCATGTTTAAACGGCGGAAGGGGACAAGAAGAAACTACGCTTTCTATCTTGTGAGCATGCTCTGTGCGTGCGCGGGGGGCGTTCCATTCATTTCCACGGAGGCCGGGATTGTCGCGACGATCTTCTTCCCATTATCCATCCTTGCCGGAATCCTGAATTCGTTCAAACAGAATTGGATCGTGTATCTTTCACGGCGGGAAAAGATTTACTCCATCATTTACAGTGCGCTCTTGTTTCTTGCACTCCTGTTCCTCAATCTTTTGTTGGTCCAGAACTCGGCAGGGAGCAAGGCCCTCGAGGCATTTAGTCGTCCGCTTCGCACATTCGTCCAGATCAACGCCATTGTCGGAGCGATCTATTTCGGCATGTCGTTCGTCAGTACGCTGTTCCATCTACCCACGGCCGAGGTATTCGAACGAAAACAGTCGGAATTAAATTCTCTGCACAATCTTGGCCGGCTCGTGACGCAGGTGTTTGACTTCAACGATCTTGTCAACACCGTAACGCAGATGACAACCGAGGTCTGCGGCGCTAAAAGCGCATGGCTCGAGTTGCTCCAGTCCGATGAGAAAACCGGCCTGTTAAACGTCAACGTGGTCTCGCAACGCAATATTTCGCGCGAAGAAATCGACACCCTTGCAGCTCAGGACAATAACTCCTTCCGGCGCTTGATGCTGGATTCACGGAAGGTCGTACTCATCGATGACCTCTGGAATGACCGACGTACCAAACACGTGAAAGAACGGGGGTCGCTCAAGGGTTCCCTGCTCAGCGTCCCACTGGTGGCGCACGCGGAGTTGATCGGGGTTCTCCATGCAACGAAGGATTTCGCTAACGGGTTCGACCAGGACGACATCGACGTCATGACGACATTTGCAGACCACGTGACGATCGCTCTCGAAAATTCAAAGCTCATCGCAAAGTCGATCGAACGCGAACGGTTGCAGCAGGAACTTGAGGTTGCCCGGAAAATGCAGCTGCGGCTTCTGCCCCAACGGATGCCGCAAATTCCGTTCGTCGACGTTGCTGCCGTATCCGTTTCATCGCTCGAAGTCGGAGGCGATTATTATGACTTTGTTTCTCTTCGCGACGGCCATCTCGGTATCGTGGTGGGTGACGTTTCGGGCAAAGGGGTCTCTGCCGCATTCTATATGGCCGAAGTGAAGGGGATCTTTCTCTCTCTCAGCAAGATTTGCACCTCGCCGCGCGACCTGCTCGTGCGTGCGAACCAATCGCTGGTCGAGAGCCTGGAGAAGAACGCTTTCATCAGTCTGCTCTACGCGATTCTCGACGGCAAGAACGGCCGCCTGACACTTGCCCGTGCAGGTCACTGCCCGCTTGTGCATGTGTCGGGAACTCGCTGCGAGCTTGTGCGTCCGACAGGCCTGGGTCTCGGGCTCACGGACGGCAAGATTTTCGAGGAGTCGACAGAGGAGCGCACGATCGACCTTCACAAAGACGATGTATGCCTCTTCTACACCGATGGAGTGACCGAATCCAGGAACTCTCAGGGCGATGAATACGGCTACGAGCGGTTGGTCGATGCAGCCCTGAGAACGAGAAACTTCTCCGCCGATGAGATAAAAAACCGTATTTTAGAAGATGTACGAACCTTTACGGGAAACCGGACGTATAATGACGATATGACTCTGGTCGTCATTAAATGGAACGGCAGTTCCCGAGGAAAAGTATAAGGACGGATCGATGATAACCAAGACCCCGGTAATGCTAGAAGGAGAACACCACCATGAGTGACTTCAAAGTCAACCACCGCGACGGAGAGGGCGTGAGCGTTATAGAGCTCAAAGGATACCTCGACGCACACACGGCAACCGAGCTGGAGAATGCCTTCCAGAAGTTGCTGAACGAAAAGAAATACAGGATTGTCGTGAACTGCAAAGACCTGTCGTATATCAGCAGTGCGGGTCTCGGCGTGTTCATGGCATACATCGAGGATGTTCGAAAGAACAAGGGAGACATCAAGCTGTCGAACATGTCCCCGAAGGTCTTTAATGTGTTCGACCTGCTTGGTTTTCCAATCCTCTATGAGATTTACAAGGATGAAAAGGAAGCGGTTGTGCGATTCACCGAAGGGAAGAAGTCCTAAATCGGGTTCTCCGTGCGTCGGAGAGTTAACACCGCAAAACCAGGATGAATTCGTTTTCTAAAAAAATATCAAAGACGATCCGAAGCCAGACGGAGCAGCTGATCGAAGCGCGTGAATTTGTTTCGGAGGCGGCTCGCGAATTCGGCTTTGCAGACGAGGATGTCGCGAACATCGCGCTCGCCGTCGACGAAGCATGCACGAACATCATAAAGCATGCCTACCAGTACGCGCGCGACAAGGAGATTCAGATCTCTGTCCTGCGCAACAAAGAGACGTTTGAAATCCTTATCGCCGATGAAGGCAAATCATTCAACCCGGGCGACGTGCGGCCTCCGAACCTCAAACAGCACCTGGGACAATACCGGAAGGGAGGCTTAGGTGTGTACCTCATGAAGCGGCTGATGGACAAAGTTGAATACAGCTTCATCCCCGGCAGGAAGAATGAAGTTCGGCTGACCAAGGTCCTTTCTCACACGCCGACCGTCGCAAGGAGATAGCGTCTGAGCAGTCGTTCGAAAGAAAAGTTTCAACACCGCTCCATTCCGGCCAGCCTTGAGTCGGCCGACATCCTGCCTCTTCTCGAATTCAGCAACGTCGTCAATTCTTCTCTCGACCTTCATTTCATCCTGAGTACGGTTCTCCGGACTCTGATGGGGAAGATGCTGGTTACTAAAGGAACAGTGTCACTCCGAAGCCGTGAACATCATTTTGAAATCATCTCGGCTAAAGGAGTCGATCCTTCGATCGTCGGAACTCAATTTCAGATTGTAAAGCCGATACGGCGAATGGCTCAAATTCAACGAATCGAACGGGATGCCGCACCATGGTTGGATATACTCCGGGAGCAAGACCAAAGCCTCCTTGTTCCGATTATTTCCCGGAGCAAGGTTGTCGGTTACATTTCACTGGGGGCACGATTGCGGGGAACGTATTCCGCAACGGATAAGAGGCTGATTCAATCGCTCGTCAATCTCTCGGGTGCTGCAATCGAGAAGGCGCTCATCATCGACCAGGTGAAGGACGCCAACAGAAACCTCGACCGGAAGTTCCAGGAACTCAACACCCTGTTCGACTTGGGGAAAGAGCTCAATATCGGACTCGATGTCAACCGTGTGGTGCGCCTGGTTACTTTTGCGTTGTTGGGTCAGGTCGGCGTACAACATTACGCTATCTGCCTCCGTACTGAATCCGGAATCGACTTTGTCGCTTCGAAACTCGAAGAAGGACCGTCACTGGAACAACCACTCAACGCGCTCTTCGACCTTAAAAGAGCCGAGCGCACGCAGGATCTTCTCAAACAAAAAAACGCACGCTTTGCGGGGGCTGCGCTTCATGCCAGGGGGATCGTTGCCGTTGTGCCGATGCACCTTCAAAATCAACTGCGCGGAATGATCCTGCTGGGCCCGCGTTTGCGAGGAGGGGAGTACACGCAGGGGGACCTCGAATTTCTTTACGCCCTGGGGAATCTCGCCATCATTTCGATCGAAAATGCCCGTCTCTTCAACGAGGCGATCGAGCGACAGCGTCTTGAAGACGAACTGAAAATCGCGCGGGAAATTCAGCAGGGCCTTCTTCCGGAACACCTTCCGACAATACCGGCGGTGGACATCGCCGCCGTCAACATTTCATCGAAACAGGTTGGGGGCGACTACTACGACGTTTTGACCCGCGGTGAAGGAGAGTATGTCTTCGCGATCGGAGACGTCTCCGGCAAGGGAACCCCTGCCGCGCTGTTGATGGCGAATGTTCAAGCTGCCCTGCGCGCGCTCGCTCCGCTCGATTCAACCCTCGCGGCGACGACAGCCCGGATCAACGACCTCACATGCCTGAACACAAGAGGCGGCAGCAAGTTCATTACGTTCTTTTGGGGCGTCCTGAACGCCGCAACTCGCTCGTTCCGGTATGTGAACGCCGGACATAATCCTCCAATGCTCTTACGAGCGA
>JBGOVN010000110.1:0-5212 GCA_041478155.1 Bacteroidota bacterium
CACTCAGGCTGACCTGACCGAATTGCATGAGCCCGACAGCTTCCGCGAACGGGATGCGGCGTTCGGGATGCTCAAGGTCGAGGATCGAGTTGCTTTCAAAAAAAATATTTTCCTTCCTGGAAGGACCACCGGCGTATTTCTCTGAGAAGACATCCGCGATCGCCTCCGCAATTCTTTCTTTGAGTACGTCGGCTGCGTTCTTGACCGCCATTCCGTTCAGATCGGCGCCGGCAGAGGCCGCGGTCGCAGACGTGTTCGGCACTTTCGACGTATTCGTTTCGTTGACTTTCACCCGGTCGATACTGACTCCGAATTCAGAGGCGGCGATCTGCTGCATTTTTGTGTGAAGTCCCTGGCCCATCTCGGTCCCGCCGTGATTGACGAGGATGGTTCCGTCTTTATAAATGTTGATGAGGGCGCCCGCCTGGTTCAAGAAGGTCGTTGTAAATGAAATTCCAAACTTTACCGGCGTAATCGCCAACCCCTTCTTGAAGAATTCATTCGACGCATTGAACGTGGTGACAGCTTCCCGGCGGGTTGTGTAGTCTGATGACTTCATCAATTGTTCGTACATCATCTGCAGCCGGTTGTTCTCGACCGTTTCGCCGTAATGCGTTACGTTTCGCCGATCGATCCCATAAAAATTCTTATGCCGGATATCGGTCGAATCCTTCTTCAGGAATCTCGCAACGCGATCAATGATGGTTTCGATGACGGCCATGCCCTGCGGTCCACCGAATCCCCGGAATGCGGTGTTCGAGGGGAGGTTTGTCTTACAAACCCGGCCGATGACGGACATGTGCGGAATAAAGTAGGCGTTGTCGGCATGAAGCATTGCGCGCTCCATGATTGCAAATGAGAGGTCGGTCGCGCAGCCCCCGTCGCTGTTGAGTTCAACGCTGAGCGCCTGAATTTCCCCCTCGCCGTCGAATCCGACTTCGTAGCGTGAAAGAAACCGATGACGCTTGCCGGTCATGATTTGGTCGTCGTCGCGGAACAATCGGATTTTCACCGGATGTCCTGTGTGACGGCAGAGCAATGCGGCCCAACAGGCAACGTGATTTCCCTGCGTCTCCTTCCCGCCGAATGCGCCCCCCATTCTCCGCACCTCCACGACAACCTCGTTCTTGCCGATACCGAGTACTTCGGCAACGAGCGCTTGCGTCTCCGAAGGATGCTGGGTGGAGCTGAACACGTTGATTTCATTTCCCTCACCCGGTACGCAGAGACAAACCTGCGTCTCAAGATACCAATGCTCCTGTGCCCCCGTACGCAATTCCCCTTTGATTCGATGAGGCGCAGATTTGAGAGCTGTCTCCGCGTCACCCCGTTTCATCGTGCGTGGAGGGCCGAGCAAACTGTTCTTCTCAAGAGCCTTCTCGATCGAGAGGATGGGTTCGAGCGGTTCGTAATCGACCCTGATTCTTCTCTCGGCCTCGAAGCATTGTTCCTCCGTCTCCGCGGCGATCAGGAAGACCGCCTGCCCTATGCAGATGACCTCGTTCACCGCCAGACACAATTCGTCCTTGACAACGGGACCCATTTGATTGTGGCCGGGGATGTCTTTGTACGAGAGGACCGCATGCACGCCCGGGGTTTTTCGTGCTTCACTCAAGTCAAAAGACCTAACGGTAGCATGTGCGTGGGGGCTGTACACCACACGGCCGGTGAGAAGGCGTCCATCGACGAGGATGTCGTCAATGTAGACCGCCTCGCCTGAAACGTGCTTAGCTGCCGATTCGTGTGGGATGGACATTAAGATAGAGTAGTGGAGTATCGATATCGATTAGTTCCTCGTAGGGACGTTCCATCGGAACGTCTTTACATGGATGTTATTGCCGCGCAATATCCTTCTTCCATCTTCCATTCCTCCTCCTTCCTATTTCCTGCTCTCCTCCGTTTCACTCCAAAACTTGATCAGCAAATTTCCCGCAGCGATCTTCCGAAATTCGGCGCTTGAACGGGCGTCCGAAATCGGTTGGAAGTCTTTTTCAACCAACTTCATTGCTGATTCGACGTTCTCGCGGGACCATGACTTCCCAATCAGAGACTCTTCGACATTGGTTGCCCGCTTTGGCCGTTCAGCCATTCCACCATACGCAAGCTTGATCGATTTAACTGTCGTTCCACCATCTCGTTCAAGGCGAAAGCCTGCGCTGACGGTTGAGATGTCGAGGTCCTTCCTCTTCGAAACCTTGTACGACTTAACCAATGATCCATCCTTGAGTTTCGGTATTGCGATGGCAGTAATCAATTCGTCGGGCTTGCGGGCTGTTTTCCTGTAACCAATGAAGTATTCGTCAATGGGGATCTCTCGTCTCCCGAGCAAGCTTTGAACAAGAACTTTCGCGTTGTAGGCAATCAGGACCGGCAGCGTATCACCGATCGGGGATGCGGTGCCGAGGTTCCCTCCGAGTGTCGCGAGATTGCGGATCTGTTGCGAGCCGAAAACGGAGAGCATATCATAGAGTGCAGGAAAGTCCTTCCGGGCGACCGAGAGGACGTTGGAAAGGGCGACTCCAGCTCCGATTGTGAGCATGCTCGGAGATTCGACGACTCGCCTTAATTCCTCAATCGCCGAAATGTCGATTACGGTTGTTAACAATTCATGCTTCTTTGTGACTCGAAGAGCGATATCCGTCGCGCCTCCCATCACCAACGCGTCGGGGTGTTGACGTTTCAGCGAGAGAGCTTCGGTGAGTGCCAGCGGACGAAAATACTTTTGGTCCGAGGTTTGGATTTGTATCGATTCGTTTGGAATTGCCCTGAGAAGGACGACAGTCTGTGGGAGGTAGTCGGAGAAGTGGTCACGGCCCTGGTGAACGCACGATCGGGCGGCGGCCTCGATGATCGGTCGGTATCCCGTACAGCGACACAGGTTGCCGGTCAGCGCGTCGTCGATCTGGTCTCGGGATGGTTTGTCGACACTCTTATAGAGAGAGAAGAGCGACATTACGAAACCGGGAGTGCAGAAGCCACACTGACTCCCGTCGGTCTCGACCATAGTCTCCTGCACTGGATGAGGTTTCCCCTTACTATCCTTTAAATCCTCCACCGTGACCAGCTGCTTGCCGTGGATCATCGGAAGAAACACGAGACAGGAATCGACGCTCTTGTAGTTCATTGTTCCCTGGGGTCCCAACTCGCCCAGAACAACAGTGCAAGCGCCGCAATCTCCCTCAGCACATCCCTCTTTGACTCCCTTATGAGTTGGCAGTCCTCGAAGATAGTTGAGAACAGTCGTTGTTGGCCTCGGGCCGGATTGGTTCTGGAAATCGAGAGTGACGGCCTTTCCGTCGAGCAAGAATGATATGGAGGATTGCATCATGAACCGGTCACAATCATAATTACAATGGGGTAAGAGTGTGCGGGAATCCTGCCGGAGTACAGGGCTATTCGCTCTTCGGGAACTTGCTTAGCAATGGTACCGATTCTCGCGCCAACATTCAAGCAACGGCCGTAGGTTCGTACGTTAAAGTGGGAGAGTACAAAAAAAAGGCTCTGATGTTCTCAGAGCCTTTCGTAGACACTTCCCTCGGAATTTATTGTTTCCCCTTCTGGGACTTGTAATTCTCATACTGGATCGCCTTCTTCGCTCTTCGCGTGTCTCCGGAGCTGTCCTTGATCATGGACTGGAAGTCGTCGAGTCTTTGCATCTGGCCCTGAATTGCTGACGCACCGGCTCCCGATAAGGCCGCCGGCGATGCGTTCAGCGCTTCATGCGCCGAACGGAGCTCCTCTGCGGCTTGTTCAGGCTTCCCTTCGTCAAGAGCCTTCGTGGCGCGGTCGACAGCACGTGTCGAAACGGCGACATCCGCTTTTGCCTGCGTTTCAAGGTCTCTATTCTTCTCGATCACGCCCAGGTCTGCGGTGTACTCAACCGAACTCGAGAATGAGGGGGACGAGAAAACGAGAGGATGCTCAGCTTCGTACCTGAGCGAGCCGGACGCGACCGTCAACGATCCTGTTCCTTCCGGAACCCGAAGCTCGACAGTCAATTCCCGCCGGTCGTTCGAATACAAATCACCGATTGGGATCAGATACCGGCCTTCCTGACGATTCCAGTCGCAACCGATGGCGTCCTTGAGCACGACGTTCTTTCCCACATACAGCTCTATGACGGCGTTGCGGACGCAGACCAAGGACATCAGGTTGAACTCTTTTCGCATTATCGATGCCAGGGAGTTAGGGCTTTCTATGAAATAGTAATTGCCGCCCCCGTTCTCTGCGAGCCCCATCATGAGATTTTCGTTATACTCCAGGCCGACACCCATCGTCGTGAGGGAAATGGACTTGCCCCGTTCGCGTCGAGCGATACGGTCGAGTTCGTTCGGATCGGTGATGCCCTGATTGGCCAGGCCGTCAGACAGAAGGACTACCCGGTTAGCGTAACCCTTCGCCGAGTTCCGCTCGACTTGATGAAATCCCTCAACCATTCCTCCTCCGAGGTTTGTTGCTCCCCCGGGATAAATGTGTTCGACTAATTTCCTAAGCCGATGTTTATCGCCGACATGCTGCGCAGGTTGGAGTACCTCGACGACGTTGTCGTAGATAACCAGAGAAAAGATGTCCTCTTCATGCAGCTGGTCGATGAGGGAATACAATGCCCGCTTGGCGTATTCGATCTTTCCCTGGTCTGCCATTGAACCGCTTCGGTCAAGGACAACGGAGAGATTCATCGGCCGTCGAACCGCGGTGCCGACATCCGGCATGGCGATCGTGAGTTGAAGATACGCTGCTCCCCCCTGGCATGAGATGGAAGGAGAGTTGAGCTTTCCGAAGAACGAGATCGTTCCGCCTTCGGGAACAAATGTGGTTGCCAGCGCTAGTCCTGGAATGACCAGGGCAGCGAAACCGAGAAACGCAGCAGCAGTTAAACCTTTCGAGACTTTCATATAGATACCCTCCTTAAAGTGTGTTTGTAAAAAGTGTTGGTTATTAGTATTTTGATTTACCTCATGACTGTTAATGACATCAACATCTGAAAGGTAAATGCGCCCGCCTCTCTTATTTTTCCACAGCGACGCTCGAATGCTTGACCTTATCCGCAAGGGAGACGAAAACGCTTTAGCGCAGCTGTATGAAGAAAATCGAACGATCATCACGTCGTACGTCACCCGAAATAACGGCTCGACCGACGATGCGGAGGATATGCTCCAGGAAGCGATGATTATACTTTGGGAACGCGTCCGTGACGGCACGTTTGAATACA
>JBGOVN010000265.1:0-3159 GCA_041478155.1 Bacteroidota bacterium
AGACGGTGAGAATGACAACCTCGATCGAAGGTGCAATCGTCTTGATCTCCCGCACGCCTTCAATGCCGCTCATCCCGGGGAGCCCGATGTCCATGAGAATCACATCGGGCAATTCTCCCTCTCGCAATACTTCGATCGCCGGCTCGCACGCGGTGAAGACTCGCTCGCAAACAAATGGAATGCTGAAGTTCAACAAACCCGCCAGTTGCCGCCCAAACTCTTCGTTATCCTCGACAATCCACACACTATTTTTTGGATCTTGCGTTCTTTCGATTGTTGAATTTCTCCTCTTACCAAATTCACTCATCCAAGCTACCTTTTCACCGAATGAGCCGCCATGACGCGTTCACGTGGTTTTTACCGTGAGCGTGATATTCGTCCCCCTCCCCGGTTCACTGGAAATGTCAAGATCGGCCCCAATCTGGCCAGCCCGGGCTCGCAAGCTCTTGAGACCAAGTCCCGTGGTGCGGCTGTCAGGACGAAACCCCTTGCCGTTGTCGGAGATGCCGAGAACAAAACCCCGGCTTTGAGATTGGACCGCAATGCGTACTTCGGTCGCGGATGAATGCTTGATGATGTTGTTCAGGCACTCTTTGTAAAAGAGAAAAATGGTTCTCTTGAACTCGAGCCTCATCTTTTCTGGCAGGGGTGTTTCTGGTGCCTTGAACGTATGCGGGATGGACCCGAGCATCCGGACCGCGGCTTCGCGCATCTTAAGTATCAAGTCGTCAATGGTATCGTTCCTTGAGTTCAGCACCCACACGATATCGCGCATCATCTCCTGGGTTCGCGTTGCGATACTGCCGATTTGCCGGATTTCATCGCGCTGGTCCGGCGTTAGAGGAATCTTCCGCTCGATCGATTGCGTCGCAAGGACAATACTGCTGAGGTCCGTGCCGACGTCGTCATGGAGGTCGCCCGCGATACGGATACGGAGTCGCTCGATTGCAAGGACCTGGTTAAGCCTGTATCTATAGATAAAATAAAGAGAAGCGGCAGCGGCCAGCGTTGCAAGGAGACTAAACCACCATGTGTCCCAGAATGGCGGTGCGATGAGGATGCGGACGGCAGCTCCCTCATTATTCCAGGCTCCATCGTTATTCGAGCCGCGCACTCTGAAGACATACTTGCCGGGCTTAACTCCTGTATATGCCGCATACCGGCGCGTCCCGGCGGCAACCCAGTCTTTATCGAATCCCTCAAGCTTGTAAGCATATTGATTCTTGTGCGGGGCCGTATAGTCGAGCGCAACGAACTCAAATGAAAAAAAATCCTGATTGTATGAGAGGTCGAGTACATTCTGGGAGTCCGACATGGGCGGAAGAGGCGTCTGTCTGTCAAAAATCTTAAAATTTGTGATCCTTACCGGAGGTATATTCGGGTTATCCCGGACGCTGTCGGGATGGAATACGTTCAGACCGTTTGTTCCTCCGAAGTACATTCGACCGTCTCGAGTTCTGAAACAGGACCCCGAGAGAAAACGGTCACCTTGCAAGCCGTCTTCCGTCGTGAAGTTCCTGAAGGTGCGGGGTGAAGGACTCAGACGAGAGAGGCCTTTCTCGGTTGCAACCCACAAATTGCCATGGTCATCCGGGAGTATCGCCTTCACGTAATTGCTTGGCAGGCCGTCTTGTTCGAGAAATGACGTGTAGCGATTTTCTTCCTTGTTAAATCTGTATACTCCTGCGCCCCACGTGCCGAACCACATATTTCCAGCCGCATCCTGAAAAATAGTCCGGACGGCGTCCGAGCTGAGCATGGTCGTGTCATTTAAGCTTGTGCGAACACGGACAAAGCTGTTGGTTCGTTTATCAAACCTGTTGAGATAGTTGTACTGACCACCAGTCCAAAGATATCCGTCGCGGTCCTGATAGATGCACCAGACGCCTGTTCCCGGCGCGGAGTAGCGAGTGACAACCTTCCGTTGGCGGTCCAACCGGATCAGGTTTTCACCCGTATTGTTTTCATCCACCAATCCAACCCACAGCTCGCCGTCACGATCTTCAAAGAGCGATCGGACGGACATAAAGGGAAAATGCTCGAATTGATTATTTTTCTTGTCAATACGATCAAGGTTCGAGGTTGTTCCTCCCACACCGCCGACCCAAAGAACGCCACTCTTGTCCTGAAGGATTGCGTTGACCTGGTCCGAGTTGATCGACGTTGGATCATGCGGGTTGTGTCGGTAGTGCGCAACGACGCTGCCGGTCCGTACCAGTCGATCCAGTCCGCGATCGCTCCCAACCCACACAGCTCCGGAATTGTCTTCAAGTACAGAGAGAACGTAGTTACTGCTTAGAGCGTTTCTTGAGCTTGCATTCTTCGTGAACAACTGAAACCTTTGTCTGTTCGGATCGTAGCGGTAAACGCCGCTTTGAAACGTTCCGAGCCACATCATGCCAACCCGGTCACGGTACACTACTTCCACCCGGCCTCCAAGAGCGGTCGGATCAGTTTGGTCGAAAAGAAAATGAGAAAACTTTCTTGTGAGAGGGTCGAAAACATCGAGTCCCCGGAAGTGCCCGATCCATACAGAGCCTTTAGCGTCCTCCCCAATGCTGGTAACAACAGCGTCGGCGAGAACGTCGGAAGGAACAGAGTGCCCCGGATGCGGGCTCAGCGGAACGGCTCGAAGTCCCCTTCTCGCTGCATCTAAGCACCAAATGCCATGTTCCGTTTGGGACGCCCAAATGGTTCCGGAGCGATCCTCGTGAAGCCACACGATGTTTGCCTTGCTCCTTGAGCTCACGGAGAAGAGGTATCTGACGAAACGCTTTCCTGGTTCGTCGAATCTGCAGAATCCGTTGGCTGTTGCGAACCACAAGACTCCCGACCTATCAAGGAGAATAAAATTGATACGATCCGCATTGACGCTGTTCGAATCAAGCGGTCTGTGAAAGAAATGAAGGAACGTTCCCGTTGATTCGTCGTAGCGGTTCAATCCCTCAGTGGTAGCAATCCAGAGACTGCCGTGACCATCTTCTCGAATACTGAGTATCCCGCCCCGGCATAGACTTCCTGAATTCGTTGAATCATGAATGAAATGGACAAAAGATTCCTTTTCATGATCATAGCGATTCAGACCGATGCTGGTTCCGATCCAGAGTCTTTGATGACTGTCCTCGTAAATCGCGTGGATGTCGTTGTTCGAAAGCGAGG
>JBGOVN010000236.1:0-3398 GCA_041478155.1 Bacteroidota bacterium
CTTTCTTGCCGGATTCCCGTTCGGCCTCGCCTTCGGCCATCATTTTTCTTTTGCGACTATTCGAATCCCGGGAGTACTGCAACGGATTGCGGTTTGTTACCTGGTCGCCGGGTTGATCGTCTTGAACACGCGCGTCAGAACGCAGGTCGCAATCGTTTGGTCTCTGCTGGTTTCATATTGGATTCTCATCAAGGTTATCCCGGTGCCCGGGTACGGAGCCGGAGTGCTGACACCTCAGGGAAATCTTGCGTGGTATATCGACTCTACACTTCTTGCCGGTCATACGTGGTCCGGCGCACCGGCGCCCGGCTTCGACCCTGAAGGAATCTTCAGCACGATCCCCGCCATCGTGACGACACTGTTCGGCGTACTCACCGGCCATTTCCTGAGAACGAACCGATCACAAGATGAAAAAACCGTGTGGATGTTCGTCGCCGGCAGTCTCCTGATGTTTCTCGGCCTCATCACGGATAATTGGCTTCCGATCAACAAGAATCTCTGGACGAGTTCGTACTCAATCTTCATGGCCGGCATCGCACTGGTGGTATTTGCCTGCTGTTATTGGCTTATCGATGTAAAGGGTTACAAACGTTGGACGAAGCCGTTTGAGATCTACGGTCTCAACGCCATCACGATGTTCTTTCTTGCGGGCGTTATCGGTCGGTTGACCTCGCTCATCAAGCTGAACGGGCCCGAAGGAAATCCGATCTCACTCAAGACAGTGTACTATCAACATCTCTTCACGCCGTTCTTCGATCCCATGAATGCTTCACTCATGCACTCTCTTGCCTTCGTCGTCGTGCTGTATATGATCGCCTTCGGGATGTACCGCATGAACTGGGTTGTGAAGGTGTGATTGCGCGGTCCACGACCGCCCCTGCTCTCCATGCAACCTGATTCAATCGAAACTGTTTCCTCCGCGCCTGACGCCGTCCAACGCCAGCAAGTCTTCGCAATCCGTCTCTCGCTCACCATTGGCTTTGCAATGCTCATCGGCAAATCGTACGCCTATGCCATCACCGGTTCGGCTGCAATCCTTTCGGACGCCGCTGAATCGGTTGTCCATATTTTCGCCGTTGGATTTGCAGCATTCAGCCTGATGTTGAGCATCAAGCCTCCGGACGAGAGCCATCCGTACGGCCACGACCGTATAAGTTTCTTTTCTGCCGGGGTCGAAGGAACCATGATCGTCATCGCGGCTCTCTACATTATTTTCGAGGCATCGGAGAAGTGGCTTCATGGACTCAGGCTTCAAAACCTGGGTACGGGTACAATGTTTGTCGCGGGGGCTGCAATCATCAATGCTGCACTTGGCGGCTATCTCGTCTGGATGGGAAAACGACACGGCTCCATTATTCTGGTCGCTAACGGTAAGCACGTGCTGACAGATTCATGGACAAGCTTCGGCATTATCGTTGGTCTGGGTTTGGTATTGTGGACGGGATGGCTTCCGTTCGACCCAATTCTTGCAATCCTTGTCGCGTTGAACATTCTTTGGTCGGGGGGAAGGTTGTTGCGTCAATCGATTGGGGGGTTGATGGATGAGGGAAATCCGGAACTCGACCATAAACTGAGAGGCATTCTCGATGCTGCTACAGCAAAAGACGGCTTACGTTACCATGAACTCCGCTACCGCTACAGCGGTTCTGCTCTTTGGGTCGAAGTCCATCTTCTTTTTTCCCAGGGGACGCTTATTGAAGATGCGCACTGGAAAGCGACCGAGGTGGAGGCGGCGGTAAAATCGCAGGTTGGACTACCCGTCACGATCACAACCCATCTCGAACCTGTCGAATCACACGACGAAACTCACCGCAAGCTGAAATCGACGAAGGAATAAGTACTTCGGCTCCTCGAACCTCAAACCTCAAACCTCAAACCTCAAACCTGAAACCTGAAACCTGAAACCTGAAACCTCAAGTCCGTTTTTCCCCTGTCTTCGCCCCTTCAAAGTCTGCTCTCGCTGATCGACTTTTTCGATGTCGCGGCAATGGTGTACGACATTCTTAGAAGCTCGATCGCGAACTCCACTTCCGCTTCGCTGTCGACAATGTAGCTCACCCATCCGCTTCGAGGAAGGATATGATGAGGTTGAACCTTGCCGGAACCGACAAGTTTGTTTCGCACTGACATGGGAAAGGGAATGTCCAGCAGTATTTTCTCGTGCTCATTTCCTTGTTCGATGGAATGTCCGATACCGCGCCCGACAGTTTGCCCGGTAATATGCCAAGCGATATGAGTGTGTCCAAGCTCCCGCTTACCGAGCTTGAATTCTATTCCCCCGAAACGATGAGGAGCGGCTGAGACATTCGGCAGCGACAGCATCGCCTCCCGAATTCTTTCAGTCGCTCCTTTGAAAGGCATGGGGAACCTCCCCGTACAGACTCTTAGCTATTCGGTTTGTTGAATTCCAGAGTCAGAATTATCGTCACTGTTTCGCCTGCAACGAGTCCTCCGCTCTCCACAGTCTTGTTCCACTTAAGCCCAAAGTCGAACCTGTTGAGGCTCAGTGTAGCCTTCCACGCGGACATCATGCCGCGGCTGGTTCTCAGCACCCCGTTGTGAACTGCCTCGAACGTGACCGGTTTTGTGACGTCGCGAATCGTCAGGTCGCCGTTGAACTTATATGTGTTCTCTCCGACTTTTTCAACCGAAGTGCTTTTGAACGTTATGACAGGAAACTTTTCAGCATTGAAGAAATCATCGGTCTGCAAGTGCCGGTCGCGAGATGCGTTTTCCGTATTGATGCTTGCGACTTTGATTGTTGCTTCCAATATTCCGTCGGTAAAATCATCTTTCGCGGCGTTCACTGTAATGTCAAAGTCTGTGAACTTTCCTGTGACCTCCGAGATAACCATATGCCGGATACTGAACGTTGCGTTCGAATGGGCTTTATCTAACTTCCATCCTCCCGTCTGAGTCCCCTGGGCCCCCTGGGCATTGAGCCCGAGCGCAAGGACCGCTGAGACGATAAGAAGAAAAACTGTCCGTTTCATAGAAATCCTCTGTTAACTTGTTGATCGTTTGATGCGGTTATTTATTGTATCTCAATCTGTATTCCGTCTTGATCCTTCACAAACAATCCTGCGTTCTGTTCTTCAACCTGGATTCCCGATTGCAGCATCGTTTCCTTCAGCTTTTGTTTTGCCGTATCGTCCGGAATGACGATTCCGTATTTGATCAACCCAAGTGTATCGGGAGGAGGCTGAGGCGCCCCTTGCCCCGCCCAGGTATTCAAGCCGACATGATGATGGTATCCACCAGCTGAAGCAAAGAGTGCGCCCGGATAGTTTCTAGCCGTGATGTCAAACCCCAGGAGTCCGTGGTAAAAGTCTTCGGCAGCCGTAAGGTCGGAGACGTTGAGATGGATGTGGCCGATGTCCGTCTGGGGATGAATTCCC
>JBGOVN010000172.1:0-4063 GCA_041478155.1 Bacteroidota bacterium
CGATGACCGCGCGGTCGCTGAAAATTATTTTGGCCTGAGGGCGGGAAAACCGGGCGAACACCATCCCGGTGACGATCGCGAATCCGAGAAGGCCGACAAGGGACTCAAGTGTGACGAGAACGTTTGCGCCAAAGCCGAGCGGACTGATTCGTCCGTATCCGATTGTCCCCAGAGTTTGAACGCTAAAAAAGAATGCATCGAAAAACTGCTCGGCCGACGTCTGCCCCGTGCTGCCGACCAACTCCCCGGGGCCGCAGAGGAGATATCCCCACGCGAAAAGAATGTTGGCGCCAAAGTACGATGCGGCGACGGAGAGATAAAACATTGTCCACGAGATCGTCAGGAGCGCGTGATAGAAGTTGAGGGACTTGAGGAACGGCATCCCAAGACGTTCGACGTTGAAGCTGCCGTCGCGGTTCAGGAACCGGGTTCGTGTCTGCTGGGTGATCCTGGCCCCGAGTCCGAGGTCTTGATTATCCGTGGGCGGCCGGATCGACTCGGGCCGTTCGTGGGAAGGGTGACGGGATCTTCGTTTCATGGATTTTGTTGGATTTCTGCTACGGAGTCTGACGACGCAACGTTCTTAATGCGGGATAGCACTCAGAAATTCCTGGACGCTGTTGACGGTCAGGTCCCCTTCCTTCTGCCCGGCGATGCCCTTTACCGCCGCGGCCGCGGCAGAGAGGGTTGTCGTGAACGCAACTTTTTGCTCGATAGCCGCCCAACCGATCGCGTACTCATCGTACCGCGACCCTTCACCAAGCGGTGTGTTCACGATGAGCTGGATCTCACCGTTCTTGATCATGTCGACGACATTCGGACGACCTTCGTCGACTTTGTAGACGATGTCGCTCTTGACACCATGTGAAGTCAGAAACTTCGCAGTCCCTTCGGTTGCGACGATCGAGAAGCCAAGCTCGAGAAAATCGCGCGCTACTGTGAGTGTGATTTCATTCTTATCGCTGTCGTTGACGCTGATGAACACTCTTCCGCTTGTCGGCAGCGTATTACCGGCTCCCATTTGCGACTTGGCGATCGCGGCCCCGAAGCTCTTCGAGATTCCCATGACTTCTCCGGTGGAACGCATCTCGGGTCCCAGGAAGACGGGGACGCGCGGAAATTTTGAAAAAGGGAACACGGCTTCCTTGACGGAAATATGCTTTACTTTCCGGAAATCATAATTCTTGAGCCCGAGTTCCTCAAGTGTTCTGCCTACCATAACCTTCGCCGCAACTTTGGCAAGAGGAATGCCGGTCGCCTTACTGACAAAGGGGACAGTTCGCGACGCGCGCGGGTTGACTTCGAGAACATAGACGACGCCATCCTTCATTGCAAATTGCACATTCATTAACCCCACAACCTTCAAAGCTTTCGCAAGTCTCACGGTGTAGCCAATCATCTCTTCGAGATTTTTTTCAGAAACCATGTACGGGGGAAGGACACACGCACTGTCGCCCGAATGGATTCCCGCTTCTTCGATGTGTTCCATGACGCCGCCGATCATAACATCCTTGCCGTCGCTCACGGAATCGACGTCATACTCGAACGCATCCTCCAGGAAACGGTCGATCAGCACCGGATAGTCGGGTGAAACATCCACCGCTTTCTTCATGTATTCCTTCACGGAGTCCTTGTTGTAACAAATCTGCATTGCTCTCCCACCGAGCACATACGACGGCCGGACGAGCACGGGAAACCCAATCTGTTCTGCAACGAGCACCGCGTTGTTGACTGAGTACGCTGTGCCGTACTTGGGATGGGGGATGCGAAGTTTTCTCAGAAGAGCGCCAAAGCGCTCGCGGTCCTCAGCGATATCGATCCCTTCAGGAGAAGTCCCCAGAATCCGTATCCCATTTTCTTCCAACGCTTTTGCAATCTTGAGAGGTGTCTGTCCGCCGAAGCTGACGATGACACCATAGGGCTGCTCCTGGTCACAGATGTTCAAGACGTCCTCGAGCGTCAGCGGTTCAAAGTACAATTTGTCGGTCGTGTCGTAATCGGTCGAGACGGTCTCGGGATTGCAATTAATCATCATCGTCTCAATCCCCTCTTCCTTCAACGCGTACACACCGTGGACGCAGCAATAGTCAAACTCGATACCTTGCCCGATTCTGTTTGGCCCGCCGCCGAGGGTAATGACTTTCTTGCGGGCGCTTTTGTGCGATTCGTTCTCCTGCTCATAGGTCGAATAATGGTAGGGTGTATGCGCCTCGAATTCCGCCGCGCACGTGTCGACTGTCTTGAAGACGGGGACGACTCCAAGCTGTTTCCGCAATTGACGAACCGATTTCTCCGTGACTCCCCAAATGTGCGAAAGTTGCATGTCGGAGAACCCATACTGCTTCGCCTTCAGCATCGCCTCTTTTGTAATTTTCGGAGGGACTGCTTTTTTCTTACTTGCTTTCATGACCTCGGATTTCATTGTAACGTTGGATTTGATTTGGCGAAAGTATCTGTTTCATTCGCAAGTGTGCCTGTAAGTGGATGAACCTCAGCTCGCCGCGCAACTTGCCAATTCTTTCAAGAATCGCACGCAACGCTTTCTCATTGAGTGTTCCGTTCTCAAACGATTTATTCAAAACTTGTTCTGCTGCAACGATCTCCTCCCCTTTCAGCTTCGCGGAGTTTTCGACATTGTTTGCAATGTCGACAATCTTTGTCACCTGCTCCTTCGAGATTCCCAGTTGCTCCTTCAACTCGAGTGCATGCTTGGGGCCGGGATAGCCGTTCATCTCAGCCACCATCGCCATCGCCATCCCCGCACCGGTTAGGAGACTGTCTTTGTCGGGCGGGAATGTCATTTGCGCTGACACCTGGCTGCCGGCAAAAACAGTCGTCAAGAATACTGTAATGAACAAACATTTCCTCAGCATCGAATCTCCTAGTCTAGTTCAAAGACTTTCCCTACTAATTCGTCGCGGCGCCATTACGTCCGGTATGCGTACAGTTCCTCTTCCATTTCAACAATCTGTTTGATGTTGTAGAGAAACCAAGGATCGATTTTCGTGACCTGATGCAGGTCCTCGATCGCGACGCCGAGTTGAAGTGCGTAGCGAATGTAAAACACATTGCCGGGCCTGGGTATCTTGAGACGGTCGAGTACCTTCTTGCGCCATTCAATTTTCTCCAGGTCGGAAAGTTTTCTGACGTCGACAACGTCCTTTCCGTCCGCTCCCAGTCCGAACCGACCTTGCTCGAGCGAGCGGAGCGCTTTTTGGAAAGCTTCTTTAAAGGTCCGACCGATTGCCATCGCTTCGCCCACAGATTTCATCTGGACGCCGAGGGTGTCATCGACCCCTTTGAACTTTTCGAAATCCCACCGTGGGATTTTCACAACGCAATAGTCGATGGTCGGTTCGAACGATGCAGGCGTCACCTTGGTGATGTCGTTCGGGATCTCGTCCAACGTGTAGCCCACCGCAAGCTTCGCCGCAATCTTCGCGATTGGGAATCCGGTCGCTTTCGACGCCAGAGCCGAAGAGCGCGATACGCGAGGGTTCATCTCAATGACGATCATTTTCCCGTTCTTCGGGTCGACGGCAAACTGAATGTTTGACCCACCTGTCTCAACACCAATTTCCCGGATTATCTTCTTCGCCGCATCCCTCATGTATTGATACTCTTTGTCCGTCAAAGTTTGCGCCGGCGCGACGGTTATCGAATCGCCCGTGTGTACGCCCATCGGGTCAAAATTCTCGATCGAGCATATTATGACCACATTATCCTTCAGGTCGCGCATCACCTCGAGTTCGTATTCCTTCCATCCGATCACCGACTCCTCGACAAGAATTTGGTGGATGGGGCTGCTCGTGAGTCCGTGTTCTGCTTTTTCGCGAAACTCCATGATGTTGTAGGCCGTACCGCCCCCCGTTCCTCCAAGCGTGTACGAAGGCCGAATGATCAGCGGAAATCCAAATTTTTCCGCAAGCGCAAGTGCATCTTCAAGGGTATTGACAAAACCACCCCGGGCAGAGTCTAAACCAATTCGATCCATGGCAGCTTTAAAAAGCTCCCGATCCTCCGCCATCTTGATTGCATCAAGTTTCGCGCCGATCAATTCGAC
>JBGOVN010000138.1:0-4615 GCA_041478155.1 Bacteroidota bacterium
CCGTCGGCCTTTGCCTGCCGCGCCTGCGAGCGATACAATGGATTATCGTACATCGTTGCAAGCAACACTTTCGTTGAAGGCCAACGTTGCTTGATAATGCGTGTCGCCTCGAGACCGTTTCTGTTCGGCATAGCGATATCCATGAGAACAACATCGGGCGTCAGCTTTTCCACCTGTTCGACAGCTTCGTCGCCATCGCTTGCTTCTCCGATAACCAGGACATTCGGAAGTCGATCGAGAAACTCGTGAACGACTCGCCTGAAGTCCTTATGGTCATCGGCGATCAACACCTTGATCCGGTCCATAAATCCTCCTGTAGAAGTTTGAAATGAATAGACTTACCCCATTTTTTGGGCGTGGAAGTTTAACGATGGATTGCCAGGCATACATCCCCTTCCGGCCGTAATTTGCGAATTACGCCAACAACCGTAGGAGATACGGCAAATACCGTAGGAGGAATGGCGTTTTAGAGCATTTTGGAGGATTGGAGAGATGGAACGATGTAGAACGGAAAGGAAGAACGAAGAGTTGGGAGCTAGGCGAAGATCAAATTTCTTTCTTGGGGATTTTTTTCTCGATCGCGTACTTTACCAGGTTGGCGGCGTCATGGATGTCGAGCTTCTGCATGATATTTGTCCGGTGTGTGTCGACTGTTCTCGGACTGATGAAAAGCTTCTCTCCGATTTGTTGGTTGTTGAGACCTTCCGCTATGTATGACAGAATTTCTTGTTCGCGCCTCGTTAATGGTACAACGGTAGCATAGGTTGCCTCTTCTCGAGCAATAGCTTTCCGCAAATAACCTTCGACCATTATTTCCGAAACGCGGGGACTGAAGAATTTTTCCCCTTTTGCAACAGCCCGAACAGCGGCAATCAGGTCGTTTTTTCCGCTATTCTTAAGTATGTAGCCGCCCGCTCCCGATTTCAAAATTTGATAAACATACTCCTCGTTGTCATGCATCGTCAACACGAGAACGGCCGTCCGGGGAAACTGTTTCCGAATGATTTTCGTCGCTTCGATTCCCGAGAGCTTGGGCATTGAGAGGTCAATAATGACCACATCCGGCTTGAGATCTTTTGTTTTTGCGACAGCTTCCTCACCGTCTCCGGCTTCTCCCACGACCGAGAACTCGGGGTGAGACTCGAGGAGTTTCGAGAGACCGCTCCTCACGAGCGGATGGTCATCGGCAAGCAGAATACGAATCTTGCTCAAGGTTTTTGAACAACCTCCAACTCTGGCAATGGAATTTGCGCTTCGATCGTCGTTCCCTTGCCCGGGGACGAATCGATCGTCAACACTCCGCTGAATGACATCGCACGTTCACGCATGCTGACAAGTCCCATCCCGGCCTGTCCCACTATGCGCGCTTCCGACGGACGGACATCAAATCCCTTCCCGTTATCTTCGATGGTCAGTTGAATCCCCTCGGGCCTGCGAACGAGTCGCATGGTTATCTCGGTTGCCTGTGCATGTTTCACTGCGTTGTTGAGTGCTTCCTGAGCGATGCGGTAGAGTCCGATTTCCAACGCCGGTTCAAGACGTTCGTTGGAGCCCTGCGCCTGAAAGAGAATTTTCACTTCGACCCTTTGGGAAAACTGCTCGCAGAGCAGTTGGAGCGCCGGTGCAAGCCCAAAATCATCGAGCACACTCGGCATCAAATTGTACGAGAGCTCGCGTGCTTCTTTCATAACGCTATCGAGAAGGTTTTTCATGTCGTCGATTCGCTTTCGCTCGTCCTCCTTCGGCGCTATCGTGTCCTCGAGAATCTCGAGATTAAACTTGATGGCGGTGAGCATTTGCCCCAACCCGTCGTGTATCTCCCGCGCAATGCGTCTTCGTTCATCCTCTTGCGCTTTCACCCGGGCTCCGGAAAGAAGTTCGAGGTCTTTCTCCCGGTGGAGTAGGTTGTCGTACAGGCGGGCATTCGTCAGTGCCAGAGAAGACTTCTCCGCGAGTGACGTAAGGAGGCGTACTTCTCGTTCCGAAAACACATGGAGCCTTCGGTATCCCACAACGAGGAAGCCTACGGATTCATCCTCGGAATAGAGAGGAAAGCCCACACACGACACGAGGTGTTCCTCCTGGAGAGCCGGAAATTGATCCATCGGATACTGTGAATCCTTGTCAGAATTCTGCATGACAACCATCTCTCTCTTCTTCAGGAGTTCCCGATGAATCGAAGTGAGCTGGAACGACCGTGTGGGAAACGGGAGTGCATTTCCTTTCATCGCGCGCCAGGAGTAGAATCCTTTTGCCATATCGACCATCAGCACTGCCGCCAAATCCGCCCGTGTAAGCAGTTTCGCGTGTTGCGAAATCGCCGCCAACGTCTTTTGTAGATCCACCATCGCGATGAGCTCACGGTCGATCTTCGTCATAGTCTCCTGTTCCCACAACCAGAGCGCCTGCTCACGCTCCAACATTTTTCGCTCGGTAACATCCCGAAATGACGCCTGCACGGCGAGCGTGCCCTCCCACATCGTCGTGATGGCATTCATTTCCAGGTCGATAACTTTCCCTTGCTTCGTGAGTCCACGAACCTCGTGGTTCTGAAGAATCTGCTCGCCAATCACTCCGTTTTCTTTTTGAATCTTCAGGAACGGCCGACTCGCGGGAGAAACGGTTTCGATGAACTGAACCTCAGTCATTTCCAGGCTCGACCCATAGCCAAACATTTGCACTGCCGTCGGGTTGACGTAGACAAGCTTTTCATCCTGAACGATGACGATAGCGTCGAGCGAACTCTCGACGATCGAGCGATATTTTTCTTTCGTCTCTTCGTACAGGCGGACAAGCTCCTGACGTTCCGTGACGTCGTTTGCAAGAAGGACGAAGCCGACCGGATCTCCGTCGTCACGGATATGAGAGACGGAGAGGAGAACGGGGAACGATGAACCGCTTTTTGTCAAGTAGGAAACACCCATGAGCAACGATCGGACGTGCAGGTCATCAGCAGTGCGGGCACCTTCGAGAATCTCCTTCCCATTCTGAATGAATTCTGCGACGTGCATGGGTTTGAGTGCGCTTCGCTCATTCGCGACGGTTTCCTGGAAGGCTTTGTTCGAGAAGACGACATAGCCTTCTTCATCGGTCACAGCGAGCAGGTCACCCATTGCGGTTACGATGACTTCGGCGGTCGACTCGGGGGTGAGATGCATCAGTTCAAATTTTACGATTGCATATGTCACGGCAGCGGCCATAGAAGTCGTGGTGGCAAGGGCAAGATACAGCGACTCGATGCCGAACACGGGGGAGAACGTATCGGCCGTGAGAGCGATACAGACCGGAATCGAAACTCCGAGCAAAACGTACATCGTCTGTTTCCGAAGCCGCGGCGACGGAGAGCGCATCCATTTACGGTAACAGAGGATGAGACCGCCGACAAAGCAGAGCTCAAGCCAGAGCATGAACATCCAATAGCCCGAAGCATGCACCGATGAAAATCCTATGTCGAGGGCATACGGTCGAGTGATTAATCCCGAGAGCTGGAGAGACGAGAAGAGGATCGCCGGAGCATAGAGTGCCATGACGACCTTGCCCGAGAGGTCCGATCCTCTCTTGCGGGTAAACTCAAGAACAAAATGGAGGAACAATGAGGGAAGAACGCAGAACCCAATTCGACTGATGCGATTGACGACTTCAGCAGTCTGCGCTTGGGAGCTCACCCGCAGAATGAACTCGCCAAAACCCCAAATGACGAGGCAGAGGATCAGAAGCGACCAGAGTCGGTTTACAGCGTTCCTTGGGTTCTTCTCGAAGACGTAGATCGCGAAGAACAACTTCGTAATCGTTGCGATAAGGTCGACAAGCGCATGCTGGCTCATGGGGAGCTCACCGAAGAGTACGAGGGCGACCCCTTTAAGAAATGCCAGGATTATGAGGACGAAACCGTGGGTCATTGTCGGTTAAGATAGGCAGGAGCGGATAGAAATACAATGACGGGAAGAACAAAGAAAAGGGGAAAACATTCGTTTTCCCCTTTTTTGTCGATGCCGTAGGTAGAGAGAGATTATTTTCCAATCAGCTTTTTGTAGGCCGCTACATCGAGCAGGTTTGGAGGCCCTGCAGTTGTCTCAACCTTCACTTTCACCATCCATCCCCGTTCGTAGGGTTCTTTGTTGACAACGTCAGGACTATCCTGGACCTCCTTGTTGACTTCGACCACCTCCCCGTTGACGGGTGCATACAGGTCCGAGACAGCTTTGACCGCCTCGATCGTTCCGAAACTCTTGCCTTGCTCGAGCTTTGTGCCAATAGGCGGCAACTCCACGAAGACGACGTCACCAAGCTCTCCTTGTGCATAGTCGGTCACTCCAATCCAACCGAATTGCCCCTCGAGTTTGATCCATTCGTGGTCGCGTGTGTATTTCAGGTTTTCTGGAAAATTCATTGTTCCCTCTTGAGTCTAAATGTCAGGCTTTGTTCGCCGGATCCTTAAAATCGAAGGACTCAACGAAACTCGTGTCAAAGTGTCCTTTTCTGAATGTATCGTTGCGCATGAGTTTTCTGTGGAACGGTATCGTCGTTTTGATCCCCTCAACCACAAATTCGTCGAGCGCATAGTACATCTTCTCGATCGCCTCTCCTCTGGTGCGGCTTTTGACGATCAGCTTCG
>JBGOVN010000244.1:0-3326 GCA_041478155.1 Bacteroidota bacterium
CATTCTATCGCGAGCCGAGTACGGCGGCAGTGGAGTACGCCGACGACCAAAGCGGACGACGCGCACTGCAACTTTCGTATCACAAAGGTGCCGCCGGATTTTGCGGAATGTGGATCCATCTCTTTAATTCGAGGATGCCTGCCCCCGCCCGGATCTTCCTCGATTCACGTTCTTTCACAGCTCTGACGTTTTGGATTCGCGGGCGCTCTGGGCAGGAGCGTCTGACGCTGAAGGTCGCAGATTCCGAGTGGCTCCGGAAAGAAGACGCGCTCCCGATTGGCGACGTCGCAAGATTTCTTTCAAAGAAAGCCATTGATACAACCTGGCAACTCGCCGTCGTCCCACTTCAGGCGCTCCCTTCAAGGATCAACCGAACCCAGCTTGCCTCACTGGTCTTCGAGGCCAACGGCCCTGAGTCAGGAGAAATCCAGATCAAAACGATGGCATTCTGTGTCACGAGGTTTCCGCTGCCTCCGCTGCCGCAGCCTGCAACAAATCCTGCGACCCTCCGAACATTGGACAAAGCAATCTGGGTCTGGTCTACCGATAGAATCCTTGGCAAAAAGGAAGCGGAAGACACTCTTGTGACCTTCCTGGTCGATGAGCATTGCAATCGCCTCTTTCTCGCGCTGCCGTACGAAGCGACGAGCTTCCAGTCGCTGATGGGAATTACGCTGCGCGCAGAACGCTTCCGCCCACTTCTCTCTCGACTGAACGCAGCCGGGATTCACGTCCACGCGCTGCTGGGCGATAAGGATTTCATCCACCCCGATCGGCGTCCGTTCGTGACGGCAACGCTGGAAAATATCGCCAGGTATAACACGTCGTCTAAACCCGGGGAACGCTTTACCGGCATTCATCTCGACGTCGAGCCGTACTTGCTTCCGGGATTCGGCGGTAAGCGCGAGCCCTGGATCGTCGGGAACTATCTTGCGCTCCTTTCGCTCGCCTCGGATATCGCACACAAGTCAGGTATGGAGATTGGCGCCGATATACCTTCGTGGTTCGATGCACCTGATGAATATACCGGCAGAATGGAGCTCGTCGATTACAAAGGAACTTCCAGACCAATTGACGAGCACGTTATCAACCTCATGGACATCATCGTGCTGATGGGTTACCGAACGGCAGCGTTCGGGGCTGACGGCATGATTCTCAATTCCCTCGGCGAGGTCGATTACGCATCTAAATCCGGGAAACAGGTATTTGTAGGACTCGAGACCGGACCGATCGTCGACGAGAACGTCATAACGTTCCGCGGTACTCCGCAGCGTGGACTCCAGGGTCTCGGCTCTTCCGATGGCGAGGTCGTGCTCGTTCCCGAAAGAGACAGCGCCGATGTGTATCTCGTCCAATCTTTCCAGCGCGCAGAGTTCGAAAAACTCTTCAATGACAAATCGAAAGCGGCCTCGGCGCTCCGTTGGCCGGTCCAGAGTTCCACGTTCGTCCCGGGGGATAAACTGAGTTTTGCTACTCTTCGGCCTGCCCGCCTCACACGGTCGATGGAAGAGGCCCAGACCGAACTCGGACAGACCATGGCCTTCCGCGGATTTGCAATTCATTTCTACGAGAGTTATGTGAAACTCCTCACGGGAAACAGACGGTAGTAGTTGTTCGATGCGTTTAGCACCTGGGAGAAGATGTTGTGCAGATGATCCAACCAACGCTTCTACACTTCGACTCAACAGCCCTCCGGCAGGTAGATCGACGATCTCGAGTCGATTCCGTTTCTAACTCATCCCCCCAATCGTCTCCTCAGAAGCGCCATCCTCCAGTAGGCCAACGTTACTCGCTCGCCGTCGCGCTTCTGCTCTGTCTCGTTCCTCTCATGCTTCATTCGCAAAAAAACCTGCGGCCGATGCTCCAACGGGCAGACTCTCTCATGCAGGGGGAGAGCTTTGAGGCCGCTTCCGAAGCTTTCAATGACGTTCTGAAGAAAGATCCATCGTCGATTCACGCTCTCAAGGGCCTCGGCATGATCGCAATCGCGAAGGAAGACTATCGCGACGCCCGCGGATGGTTCAGAGAGATCCTTTCGCTTGACGCAAGCAATATCGAAGCGCATTATTATTACGGACTCTCGTGTCGAGAGAGCGTAAGGTCTGAACAATGGGTGCGGTTGGACCGAGACTCCGACGAGACGAGGGCATGGGAACATCTCTCCTGGGTCGCCGCGCGCGATTCGATGTATAGCGACATCGTTTATCAGATTGGGCTCTTCGCCCTGGAATTAAGGCAGGACTATCCTGAGGCAATTCGGCTCGGCCGGCTCCAGGTTCTCCTGAAGCCGGCTGACCCCTCCGTGCAATTCGAACTCTTCAGCCTCTATAGAGCGTTTCTCGTCGGAGCGAAAAGATCAGTTGTCAGTGAATGGCTCAAGCAACAGCCGACTGAATACGCAGTCTGCTTTCTCGGAGAACTGCTGCGTCGAAACGGGCAATTGCTCGAAGCGGATTCGGTTTTTCAAAAGCTCCTGCAGGTTCGAACTGAAATCCCTCTCCAGCCGGTCTACCTCTCGCTCGCGCGCATCCACTACGAACTGAACCAGCCGGAAGACGCCGAAGGTTACTACTGGCTGGCGGTCAACGAAGCGTCCTCCCATCTTGGTATTATGTTTCTGTTTAACGACCTGAAGTATATCGTATCCGACCCGGAATTAGCGATGTTCACTTCAATGAAGACTCTCCGTGAAAAAATAGATTTTTTTCAAATGTTTTGGACTGCTCGCAATCCCGTTCCTGCAGCGTCTACGAACGCACGGTTGTCGGAACACTACAAGCGTCTGCTCTACGCCGAGAAAAACTTTGAGTACTACGGATTGAGGAACTGGACAACCTCCGCGGACAAGTTTCACGAACTCCAGCTTCCCAAGGCATACTTCCTCAACCGCGAGTTCAATGACAAAGGATTGGTGTATGTCCGACAGGGGGCTCCTGACCACATCGAGTATCCTGCAGCGCAGACATCCCTCATGAGTGACAATGATTATACCTCGTCACTGGTGGGACCGGTGCACGACCTGGAATTCCAGGGAAGAAACGAATCATGGATTTACGAGAGGACCGACGAGGGCCCGGAGATGATCCTCCATTTCATCCAGGACCACACACTTGCCAACAACTGGCGGCTCGCTCCACTGCCCACCGACCGTTCACTGATGCAAAATCTTGCCGCGTACGATTCACGATACTTTCGTCTCCTCAATCAGTCGACTCTCGAGGCCGGCTAGTTAAGGCGCGAGATCCTGGTCGAAAACCGCGGAAGCGTTTCAAAAGGACTCACAACAGAACACTCCTCGCACAAGAAAGAAATAAAGAGATTCGAGA
>JBGOVN010000023.1:0-9633 GCA_041478155.1 Bacteroidota bacterium
GATGATACCGGACATGTCAGAGCCGCCCGAGTGCAACGTCCGGATGAACACCGTAATGAACGCAGCGAAGCCTGCCGCCTTTGCCCCGGTCGACATGAAGGCCGTTACCGGTGTCGGTGCTCCTTCATACACGTCAGGCGCCCACATATGGAAGGGAACTGCGGCAACCTTGAACGCGAGGCCGATTGCGATGAACCCTGCTCCGAGGAGAAAGAATACCTGTTTTGTCGCATACCCTGCGACCGCGCCGATTGCGGAGAGGTTTGTCGAGCCCGTCGACCCGTAGACGAGAGCGATTCCATACAGGAGGAAGCCGGTTGCAAACGCCCCGAGTAGAAAGTACTTCAGCGCCGATTCGTTTGAGCTGCCCCTCGTACGCAGAAATCCGGCCAGTATATAGAGGCAGATCGACATTAATTCGATGCCAAGAAAAACCATGATGAGGTCGTTGGCGGAAGCTATCAGCATCATGCCGACCGTGGCGAACAAGATCAAACAGTAGTACTCCCCCCTGTGATTCTGCTGACGCTCAAAATACTGCCTCGACAGAAGAATACTCAGGAATGCCGAGGTGCAAAAAATCAGATTGAAGAAATGAGAAAATGATCCGCTCACAATCATGCCGCTGAATGCCGGAACTTCCGAGACAGGTCCGAACACGGCACACAATGCGCCAACAGCCAGCCCCACCAGGCTCACACTCCAGGAGAACAAAGGGTGTTCCTTCGTCCTTGCCTCAACCAGGAGGGCCACGACCGAGGTTACGGCAACGGCCATGAGCGACAAATTATTGATCAGATCAGAAAAACCAATCATTCCCATTCACATTCAGAAGGGTGTTCACGTTCGAAAGAAAAAATACCAGACGATGATGAATGTCGGAAGCAGGATAGGAACGGTGTAGCGGTAAATGTATTCGAAAAAATGCGGACACTCGAAGCCCGCATGCTCTGCAATCGACTTCACAAGAAAATTTGGACCATTACCGATATACGTGCAGGCACCGAAGAATACCGACGCTACAGAAATTGCCTGAATGTATTTCCACGACTCACCGACGATCGGAAGCGCTCCCGCCGCCAGGGGATTTGTGAGGCCGAACGATTCGGGAGTTGCCATTCCGGTCATCACCTGCACGTGGCGCAGATTTTCGAGACTTGCTCCGTGCAACCCGAATGCGGCACTCATCGACGCCAGGTATGCCGGAGCGCTATCGAGAATTCCTGAGACTAACCCGGTCCCCCAGTAATAGTAGCTGATGTCGGCCATACCCAGCCGTAAAGAGTTGGCTTCCATCCAGTCAAGGGCGGGGACTATCGTGGCAAATATGCCGGCAAAGAGTATCGCCACTTCTCTGAGCGGAAAAAAATGAAAATCGTTTTTCCTGTGAATCTCTTCGTTCGTTGTCATGTACGAAAGTACAGCAGCCCCTATCATAATGAGCTCTCTCAAGAGCAGCGGAACCGGCCTATCAAGGAATACCGCGGCAACGATGACGAACAGCAGCGCCACGTTGAAGAGTCCTGTGACTTTCGTTTCATCTGTCTCCGCGTCCGTTGGCGCCTTAGCCGGCTCCTTGCGGTAGAATACATAATCAACGACGAGAAAGACTCCAAGCAAGGCCGACGTCGTGAGCACCCAGATCCAAAACGTTTTTGTCGCAATCCAGAAGAACGGCACCCCTTTAAGAAATCCAAGCAAGAGCGGAGGATTGCCGACGGGAGTCAGTGCACCGCCGATGTTGCTCACAAGAAAAATAAAGAACGCGATGTGGAAGCCGTGAATTCTGTGCTTGTTCAATCGCAAGTATGGTCGAATCAGCACCATCGAAGCTCCTGTCGTTCCCACAATGTTCGCAAGCACTGAACCCGAGGCCAGAAGTGCGACATTCACCAATGGAGTCGGCATTCCGCTTCTTTCCCCCATTTTTCCATTTTTTCCACTTTTTCCAATATATCCAATCTCAATGTGTATCCCTCCCGCAACAACGTACAGCGAGCCGATCAACGAAATGAAACTGAGGTACTCGTACGAGCTCAAGAACATGCGTTGACCATTGTGCGCAACGACGACGTAGTAGAAGACCACAACCGCGCCCAGGCCGAACGCAACGATATCGTAGAATCGTTCCCACAACTTCGGTTGCAGGAAGGGTGCCAACGCGATAGAGACGAGCAAGAGGCCAAACGGAACGATAGACCACGGACTCACCGGCACGAAATGCGATATTTCCTTTGAAGGTGCAAAAACGTTGAAGATAACCAACGCGGCAGCGGCTGCGCCTCCCCAAATCCAAAGAACGGACGGTCTCATGCTTTTCATTTTTGGAGGAGAAAAACTCCCTTCGCAAAATGAGATTGCACTCCCCGTTTCGTGTTTTCCATCTGTTGCACAAGATTCTTCGCCGCGAGCCCGGACTTGCTCAGGAACGTCGATGGGTAGACACCAATCCAGACAACGAAGAGCACAATCGGTACAAGTGTGGCAATCTCTCTCCTTGAAATATCAGTAAGCCGATGACCGCTGTACAATCCTCCTTCCCGGACCTGACCGAGCATGACGCGCTGATACATCCAGAGCAGGTACACTGCTGAGAAGATCACGCCTATTCCCGCGAATGCCGCATAGAGCGGGGTATCGAGCAGGGTCGATTTGAAAGCGCCGAGGAGCACTAGAAACTCACCAACAAATCCGTTGAGCCCCGGCAGACCCATTGAAGAAAGCGAGATGACGAGCAGGAAGGTTGCAAAGACAGGCATGAGTTTGGCAACACCGCCGTAGTCGGCGATCGTCCGCGAGTGGGTCCGTTCGTAGAGCATGCCGACAAGAAGGAAGAGCGCCCCCGTCGAGAGACCGTGATTCACCATCTGAATAACTGCCCCTTGTATCCCCTCTTCGGTCATCGCAAATATCCCCAGCACAACAAAACCCAGGTGAGAAACAGACGAATATGCTACGAGTTTTTTCATGTCGGTCTGGACCATCGCGACGAGAGCACCATAGATGATGCCCACCACAGCGATGGCGGACATGAATGGAGCTGCCAGTAATGAAGCTTCAGAGAACAGCGGGAGGCAGAAACGAATAAAGCCGTATGTTCCCATCTTCAAGAGTACACCTGCAAGGATTACGCTTCCCGCCGTCGGAGCCTGAACGTGCGCATCGGGGAGCCACGTGTGGAGGGGGAACAATGGGACTTTAATCGCGAAGCTGAGTCCGAACGCGAGGAACATCCACGTCTGCAGGTTCAGGGGCAAGCGGTCTGAAATACTGACGAGTTGGAGAAAATTCGTTGTAAAGTGTCCCCCCGGCTGAATCGATGCAAAATACCCGAGCGAGAGGATTGCGACAAGCATCAGCAGACTGCCGAGCAGAGTGTAGAGGAAAAACTTCACAGCCGCATAGACCCGGTCCTGCCCGCCCCAAATGCCGATGATGAAATACATCGGGATAAGCATGGCCTCCCAGAAGGTGTAGAACAGAAAAAGGTCGAGTGCGGCAAACACGCCTACCATCCCCACTTCGAGAAGAAGCATCATCATGGTGTACTCTTTCAGTCGCTTCTCGACTGAATTCCAGGTTCCAAGCAGCGCGAGCGGCATGAGGAACGTCGTCAGCATGATGAGGAGGAGCGATATTCCGTCTATCCCGACGAAGTAGCTGATGTTCAACTTCTCGACCCAGGATACCTGCTGCATGAATTGAAAGCCGCCATTCGATGAGTCGTACGCGAAATAGAGATAGAGCGAAACGAGAAACGTTGCGACTGTTGTGAGAAGTCCCGTGAGCTTGATCGCCTGAGCACTCTCGTTTCGCAGGAAAAAAAGGATCAAGGCTCCCGCGAGTGGGAGGAAAATCGTTATCGTCAATATGGAGTGCGAGAGCATCGCCATCGGTCCGAGTGCAAAGTTTACTTAAGGACGAGCCATGTGACAATCATGAGAATGCCGCCGACGAAGACAACCGCATACGACTGGACAACGCCGGTTTGCACTTTCCGCAGTCCCTGTGCAATTGTCGCGATCAGCCGCGCCGAGCCGTTCACCGCGCCGTCGATAACGCGGACGTCAAAGAACCTCCACAAAAATGCTTCCGAGCCTTTTGAGATCGGGTTGACGACAACCGTTTCGTACGCTTCATCGACGAAGTATTTGTTGACAAGAAGAGAGTACAGTTTCTTATAGCGCACAGCATACGATTCTGCGAGGTCTTTCCGTTCGTTGTAGAGTTTGCGCGCAGCCAAAACTCCAGCCGCGGCAACCAGCACGGAGACTGCCATAAGCACGGATTCGAGAGTGAGCGAACCTTGTTCGCTTTCCATCAGTTTGATTTGCGCAGCGGCAAACACGGGATCAAGCCAGCGTTCGAACATGCTAAAATGGGGAATGCCGATGAGGCCTCCGACAATCGAAAGCAACGCAAGGACCACAAGCGGGACCGTCATCGATTTCGGCGCCTCGTGAGGATGAAGACGCGCGCGGTCGAAGCGCTCCTCCCCCTCGAACGTCAGACTCACCAGTCGAAACATGTAGAATGCGGTGAGGGCGGCGCCAACGAGACCGACTGCCCAGAGAATCGGAGAACCATGCTCGTTACTAAAGGCCTTCCACAGAATCTCATCCTTGCTGAAGAATCCCGCAAACGGGGGTATCCCTGCAATCGCGATGGCTCCGATGAGGAAGGTTTTGTACGTGGTCGGCAAGTACTTCTTCAATCCTCCCATTTTCTGTATATCCTGTTCATCGTGCATCGCATGGATCACGGCGCCGGAACCGAGAAAGAGGAGCGCCTTGAAGAATGCGTGCGTCATCAGGTGAAAAATACCGGCACTGAATGCAGCCACGCCCATTGCGAGGAACATATAACCGAGCTGGCTGATCGTCGAATATGCGAGCACCTTCTTGATGTCGTTCTGTGCGAGGCCGATCGTCGCGGCGAATATTGCCGTCGCCAGGCCAACGATTGCAACGATGTGCAGCGTCGCTGGAGCGAGCGCGAAGAGTATCGAACACCGGGCGACCATGTAGACACCGGCAGTCACCATCGTCGCAGCATGAATAAGGGCGCTCACGGGTGTTGGACCTGCCATTGCGTCCGGCAGCCATACGTAGAGCGGTATCTGGGCTGACTTGCCTGTCGCACCGACAAACAGGAGGATCGTGATCCAGAAGAGTGTGGGACTTCCGGCGGTGAGAATACTCGCGCTGTTGAACACCGCCTCAAAATTCAAACTCCCGAACGTCTTGAAGATAAGGAGCATTCCGAGAATGAATCCGAAATCGCCTATTCGATTCACGACGAACGCCTTCTTCGCCGCGTCGCCAGCAATTTTTTTCTCGTACCAGAATCCGATCAACAGATAGGAGCATAAGCCGACTCCCTCCCATCCCAGGAACATCAGCAGGAAGTTGTTGGCGAGAACCAGGTTGAGCATCGCAAAAATAAAGAGATTCATGTACGCGAAGAACCGTGCGAACCCGGGGTCGCCGTGCATATAACCAATCGAGTATGCATGGATGAGAAAGCCGACGCCGGTGACAACCAACGTCATGAGAATGGAGAGCTGGTCGATCTGGTACGCGACGGAAACGTTGAGGGAAGATGCTGTCCCTGTTGAAGCGGATATCCAGGTAAAGCACTCGATGAAGTGCTTCCGGGATTCGGGTCCGGCACCGAGCATCTGGAAGAATATCGTCAATGCAAGAATGAACGAGAATCCGACCGTACCGCTCCCGATGAGTCCGATGGTCCTCTCACTCTTGAGCTTCCATCCGAACAAACCCAGGACGAGGAATCCAATAAAAGGAACAATGACGATATAGGGAGCAAAGGAGATCATCGTATGCCGGTCATTTCCTGAGCTCGAGATTCAGCAGGAAAGAGGTTTGCGATCGCATGCAGCACCAAGGGACTTCTGTATAGGTGAGATACATTACCATTTCAAGATGTTCATTTCGTCCAGATTGACAGTCTGTTTTTTTCGGAAGAGGGCGATGATGATGGCGAGTCCGACGGCCGCTTCCGCCGCTGCGACGGTCATCGCGAAGAACACCAGCATCTGTCCCGTAGCGTCGCCCAGGAAGGCTGAAAAGGCAACGAGCGTCAGATTGACCGAATTCAACATCAGTTCGATCGACATGAAGACGATGATGGCATTGCGTCGTGAGAGTACTCCCACCGCACCGATGAAGAACAGCGTCGCACTTAGTATGAGGTAATGTTGGATCGGGACCATACGTCAGTCAAGTTTCTTCTTCGCCAGCACGACCGCTCCGACAATCGCCGCGGTCAACAGCAGCGATGTCACTTCGAACGGAAACTGGAATTTCGTAAACAATTGTGTGCCGATGAATTCGACAGTTCCGACCTCTTCAGCCCTGGCGGAAAGAGGAACGACGGCCGGGTTTGCGTATCCCGTCAGGATGACGGTCACTTCGGCCAGCAGCGCGAACGCCATTCCGCCTGTGAGGATTTTTTTCCACGACAACCCATCTGTGAGCTTTCGCTCATCCCCCAGGTTGAGGAGCATGATAACGAACAAGAACAGCACCATGATAGCGCCGGCATAGACGATAATCTGGATGACTGCGATAAACTGGGCGCGCAGTGTGAGATAGAGTCCGGCAAGGCAGAAAAAATTCAGGATAAGGCACAACACAGACATGACGGGGTTGCGACGGGTCACGACGAGGAGCGCCGAGCCTACGGCGACAGAACCTAGAACGTAGAAGAGGACGGATTCGAGAGTCACGGTGGGTTTATCAGGAAAGCGGATTCGACTTCATGCCCGACGAATCCATCGGATAAGTTCGGGAATGGATGGACGCTTGCCATACGAGAGAATTGCAATCCGAAAGACTTTTCCAGCAACCCACATCATACCGATGACCGAAACAATTAACAGCGCGATCGTCGAGAGTATTTCCCAGGTCGCAGGCATTTGGATGGGCATTCGCAGGACCATGAACGTCGGCGTCAGAGGAGGAATGAACGTGAGAATTTTCACGAGCAGAGAGTTCGGGTTTTGCATGACCGGAATTGCAAGGACTATCGGGAACACGAGGAGCAGGCTCACATAACTCGTGAGTTGCTGGGCCTCCTGTTCTGTCGTCACCGGTGATCCGGCGGTCACAAAAATCGCTGAGTAGAGTAAATAGCCCAGGATGAAGTAGACGAACGACAGGGCAAGATACTCGGGTGTAAACAGTTGCGCTCCCGTCTTGAGAGAAACGGCCAACGCAATCGTTCCCCATATAGCCATCTGCAGGATCCCGAGCCCGCTCAAGCCGAGAATTTTTCCGACCATCAAATCCTGGGAGGAACAGGATGAGAGGAGTACCTCAATGACCCGATTCGATTTTTCTTCGACAACGCTCCGGATGAGAAGCTGTCCTGATGTAAGGACAAGAAACATGAGCATCATGATCACGACGTAGGCGCTGAAGAATGTTTCGAGGAAACCCGATTCCTTTTCAACTCCTTTGTCGTTCACCTTGATCGATTTGACGTCGACACTCGCGAGCAATTTCTTGATCTTCGACGGGTCGAGTCCTTGATTCTTCAGTCGCTTCTCGACGATCACTTCCTCGATTGTTCGGGAAAACCGTTCCTGGATCTTAATGTTTCCGACGTTCTGCGCCCGATACTCGACCTTACCGCTGTCAAACACTGTTACCGGAACGTAGAAATATCCTTCGATGTCGCTCGACGCCAGGAGGGCGGTAGCTCGCTGCTTCTCACTCTCGATGGAGCTGCCTTCTTCACGGAGATTTCTGAGAGTGTAATTGGGCTCCTTATCTTTGAGCTTGTATTTTTCGTTGAGACTCACGCCGAGCGGCTCCACGAGTTCTCTCGTCTCGTCAATAATCCCGATAACGAGAGGCTTCGCGTCTTCCTTCGATGCAAGGAATCCGGGGAGGACGCCAAAGACGACCATGATGAGCGGCATGAGTATGAGCGAGACGATGAACGCCTTTGACTTGACTTTTTCCAGGAACTCCCACTTCGCTACGACACGATACTTCATTGGATCTCCCCGGAGGTGTTCATCGCGGTCGCTTTTACGCCCGATTTTCTTTGCTTGATCACTTTTAAGAGTGAGAGAACGGCAGCGAGGAAGAGGGCTCCCGGTATTAACCACTGGGGGTCGGTCTTCAGGAACTCGTTGATGAACGTGACGACACTGAGAATGAATGTAACAACCGGAGTGAGTATCGCTGTCAGCATCTTGCGGTCGAACGGAGAAGACGTCGCAGGTCGTTGTATCGATACGGCTGCGTCGTCTTCCCTTGGCTGATCGGGAATGCCCACGACCGAGACGAATATTGAATTGAGAGAAGGCTCAACAACTTCAAATTTTCTCAGCTCAAGCTTCCCTTCCATCGTTCCCAGCAGCTCGTGGCGTTTGTTCATATCGGTCAGTTCGACTTCGGCGTAGTTTTGATACACATCGGCCCGTTTGACGAACGGGATCGTCTTCAGGAACGTCCCATCCCCATCATACTCTAGGCGAATGGAATTTGACCCGTAGCGCTTTTTAATCGCGCTGATCGCTCCGCTCAAGACCACCTTGCCTTTGTTGATTAAACAAATGTTGTCGCACATTTTTTCGACCTGGTCCATCTGATGCGTCGAAAAAATTATCGCGATATTCTGTTGGCGCAAGTCCAGGAGGATGTCCTTCAGCAAGATCTGGTTGACGGGGTCGAGCCCGTTAAACGGTTCGTCGAGAATCAGGAGCTGCGGCTTGTGGAGGAGGGCAATGATAAGTTGGACCTTCTGCTGGTTTCCCTTGGAAAGCTCTTCAACCTTTCTTGATTCAGCATCGCGAAGGCCAAACCGGTCGAGCCACTGACGTGCCGACGGCTTTGCATTCGCCGCCGACATTCCTTTCAACGATGCAAAATAGAGAATCGTGTTGAGAATTCTACTCTTACGGTAGAGACCCCTCTCCTCCGGCAGATAACCTATGATATTCCACATCTCCGGCGAAAACGGCTTCCCGTCAAATGTGATCTCGCCGCTGTCGGGCTGGATAATGTTCAGCACCGTCCGAATTGTCGTCGTTTTTCCTGCGCCGTTGGGTCCGAGAAGGCCGAAGAGTTCTCCCCTCTTCACGTCGAACGACACCTCGTCGACTGCAACGACCCGGTCGTACTCCTTCCGAAGGTTCGATACTCTTAGCATGCGTTCTTCTTCAAAGTGTTTTGTCCTTCAACGTGCAATCCTCACCGTGCCAATCGGCTAGGGAGACAATCGATAGATCATACGCGGGAATGGATTCGTCTCCCGTATGTGGTCAAGCCCGCAAATCCACGAGACAGTTCGTTCGAGGCCAAGACCGAACCCTGCGTGCGGCACGCTTCCGTAGCGGCGCAAGTCCAGATACCATTCGAAGGCCTGTTGCGGCAAGTTGTGTTCCTGTATCCTCTTGAGAAGCAGATCCAGGTCGTCTTCACGCTGGCTTCCGCCGATGATCTCACCGTATCCCTCAGGAGCCAGGACGTCCAGCGCCAGGGCGACTTTGGGATTCTCCGGGTCACGTTTCATATAGAACGCCTTTACGACGCTCGGGTAGCGGTGAACCATGACGGGGCGGTCGAATTGCTCGGAGATGACAGTCTCATCCGTTGC
>JBGOVN010000116.1:0-5032 GCA_041478155.1 Bacteroidota bacterium
CTCGCCCGAATCTTCAAGTCAACCGCTCTTGAATTCGGACTGTCTCCCGACTTCGAGATAAGCCTTGACGAGGAATCGACGCTCGACGAAGCGTTGGATTTGTTCGCCAATAACTTGAGCCTGGAATCGTCGGACTTTCTCGACCGGCTGACCCGCCTTCTCCATGACCAACGAGTATCCGACTCGCCGTATCTCTGGAATCCGTACGACGAAGTCCGGGCTCGAGTAAAAAAGCTCTACAAGAGCACGATTCACCTAGCAAAGCCGGTGGTCGTACTTGACCTGAGCGATGAGTTGAACCAAGCCGGCGAGAAGTTGATCGGCGAAGTCGAAAAACTATCAGGACTCTTTCGGGAATGGGGACTCGAGCCGATTGCAAGATTCAAAAAATATACAGAAGAGGCGGAAGAAAAGAACCTGCCGAGGCTCTGCAGTCTCCAAGCTCCCGCAGACCCTTTGAAAAAGGCTGATTTGGCTTCACTGCCGAAGGGAAAACAGAAGCTGGTGGCGGATGGATGTACGCGAATTCAGGAGCGACGCAGAGAAGCGATCCGGCTCTCTGCATACCAACACTTCCAGCCTTACGCGGAGGCCCTTGCACTTCTCGCAGAGAGCATCGAGTCCGTGCGGCGTTCTACAGGAGTCATCGAAATCGGCGCGATTGCGCAGCGTCTTGCGAGTTATCTTCGGGAAAGCGAAATCCCCGAGATATACTTCAATCTGGGAGAAACGATCTACCACTACCTGATTGACGAATTCCAGGACACGAGCCCCATCCAGTGGGAAACACTGAAGCCGCTGGTCGAAAACTCGTTGGGAAAAGAGGGAAGTCTCTTTGTCGTCGGGGACATGAAGCAATCGATTTATGGATTCCGAGGGGCCGACTGGCGCATCATGAAACGACTAAAAGATGAAGACCTATTCCCCTCCGCACCTAAAGAAGTCAGGTTGCTAAAATTCAATTTCCGAAGCTTCGAACGCATTCTGCAATTCAATGCGAGAGTCTTCAAAGAGATCACCCCCGCACTCCTTCCTCTGCAAATTGCCGATGCGAGCGGCCTTGTCTCATACGAGCAGGAACCATCAGGGAAAGGTAAAGGTAGAGGGTACGTTGAACATGTAGCCTTCGAACTCGACGTAGAATCAGAACAACGGCCGGAGCGGAATAAGATTCAGGGCATATTGGATGACTGCACCAAACGAGGATACGCGTACCGCGACATCGCGATCATTACTCCGCAGAATGATCACGTCGTCGAAATAAGCGGATGGCTGAGCGAATCGCACATTCCCTTTCTTTCTCACAGCAGTCTTGACATCCGTACGCGCAGGCCCATCGCCGAACTGCTCTCATTACTCCGCTTCCTCGATTCACCAATCGACAACCTTTCGTTCGCAACGTTCATCCTCGGAGGCATGTTCGCATCAGCGCTGAGCAGGGACGGAGTGATCATCAACCGTCGACAGTTAACGGAATTCATACTTAACTCAAATGAACCGGGCCAACCGGGCGAAGCGGGGAAATCTGCAGGCCCGCTTTATACTCGCTTTCGGACCTCCTTTGCCGGCGCGTGGGAAAAATACTTTGAGACGTTGTTCAACGTTGTCGGATATCTCCCCATCTACGACCTGGCGTCGGAAGTTCTGAAGACGTTCTACGCATTCGAGACAATTCCCGGGGAAGAAGCGGCCTTCGCAAAATTCCTTGAGAGCGTGAAGGATTTCGAGGAGTCGGGAGAGAACACGCTCGGAGAATTTGTGCGTTCGTCCGACGAAGACGATTCTCCGGGAAAATGGGAGCTCGCCCTTCCGCATGGGGCGCAGGCCGTGTCCGTCATGACTATTCACAAAGCGAAGGGACTCGGGTTTCCGGTCGTCATCGTTGTCCTCTACGACGGTGGTGGACGAAACGACGGTCTTGGACTGGATGAAACTGAAGTCGGAGTACGACTCGTGCATCTTACGAAAAAATTGGCAGAGGAAGATGCGGGGCTCGCCGCGCTCTACGAACAAAAGATGGAACGAGAGACCGTCGATCAGCTGAATAAACTCTACGTCTCGCTCACACGAGCCGGGGAGGAAATGTATGTGCTCAGCTTCAAGAAAGCGGGAAAGAAAGGATTGTCAGAGTATCTTCCGAAAACGGGGTTTGAACCTGCGGCCAAGCCGAAGGTTGGGAAACGCGAGCCGGAGAAGGAATATGTTTCGAGTCCCTACCATCACAACAGACACAGTCTCTTGCGGCCTTCCAGCGATCGTCCGATTGCTGTCAAGGAAGTGAGCAGGGGAGATTTCATCCACAGAATACTTTCCACCATCGACTACCTCGATGCCGATGCAACGAGTCAGGTCGCAACACTCTTCGATCAGTGCGCGCTGGAAACACGGGAGGTCTTTAAGAGGAATGAGATAACCAAAAAACTCATTTCGTTTCTTGCGAACCCCGAAGTCGCGGATTTTTTCCACGATCGGCCGGGAATGCTTCGTCCCTTGCGCGAGCAGGAATTCGTGGGAAGGGATGGAGGCCTCTACCGAATGGATCGAGTGGTAATGGACGGAAAAGTCGTTACGGTGATGGACTTCAAGACCGGTCATGAGGATGAAGGATACAAAGAACAGGTGGAGGGATATGTCCGGATTCTTCGAGACCTGTATCCTGATGCCGAGGTCAGAGGTGTCTTGGCGTATGTGGATCTGAATATCGTCAGGCGCATTGTATGAAGAACGCCGTCATTCTCTCACCGCGTGAGAACCTCGTCGAACGCGTTGCCGCTCTGCTGCCGCGGGGGACGACTGACTTAAGGCGTTCGTTTGTCGTATTCCCCGGAAAGCGCCCGGCTCATGTCCTGCGAAAGGTACTTGCCGACCGGCTCGGAAAGGCGTTCTTCCCGCCACGAGTCTTCTCCCTCGACACGTTCATCGAATACACCATCGAAACGCACACGGGCGCTCCATCTCGAATGCTCGACGATCTGGATGCAGTCGGAATGCTGTATGAAGTTCATCGCTCGCTCAAAAGTCGGATTGGAGAAGAGCATTTCATGACGCTCGACCGTTTCCTTCCGCTTGGCGAGAAGTTGTTCGGCGAATTGGAAGAATTGAAGATGGCCATGACGACACCGAGGATGATCCGCGAGAAGCTTTCCGGTATTCCCAACGAGCGTTACGCCCTCCTGCCGCATTACTTCGAAAGATTCTACGAGCGCGTTGCTGCCACGAACTCTGCGACGCGAGCCACGCACTACGAAACGGTCGCATCCCGGATTGACGAAGTCGAGTTCAAGGAAATGGATTCGCTTGTCATCGCCGGTTTGTATGCTCTCACCGCACGCGAACGCGTCATCCTCAAATCGCTCTTGCGACGGGAGAACACGACGGCTCTCTTTCATCAAGGCCCGGGCCTCCAGAAGCAGCTTAGCTTTCTGGATGTCGAAGTGGCCGACCAGGGCCCGGAGGAACAACGACCCAAAATTCATTTTTATCGGGCGAGTGACACTCACGGGCAGGCGTTTGCTGTCAGCGAGCTTTTACGGGCGATGAAGGAGACGAACGTTCCAATCGACGGCCGGACCGTCATTGTCCTTCCAAATGCGGAAGCGCTCTTCCCCGTCGTGCACCAGCCCCTTGCAATGCTCGACCAGAACGACTACAACATTGCGCTGGGGTACCCGCTGACACGAACGCCCGTCTACGGATTCTTCGAGACTTTACTGAAGCTTGTCTCGTCGAGGCACGACGATTCAATGTCATCGGCCGACTACTCGTCGTTCATTCTCCATCCGTACACAAAAAACATTCGGTTTGGAAACAGAGCGGATATTTCCCGTGTGCTGCTTCATGCAGTCGAATCGAAGCTTGCCTCCAAGCGCTCGGCGATTGCCACAACGCTTGAAGAACTCGAGAGCTGGAACGATATCTTTGAATCGGTGAGCAGCGCTGCTACAGAGCCGGACGCCTCTATCTCGACGGTCCAGATCGCCGAACATTTGAAGACGATTCATGACAACACGATCAGGAAACTTATCGGCGTGAAGACGGTGGGAGAATTTGGCGGACGGTGTGCCGAGGTTCTCGACTATATTGCCAGCCGGAGCACTGCGAATTTGCATCCTTTCTTCCGACCTGCTGCAGAGGAATTCCTTTCGCTGTTCTCTTCGATGACAACATCGCATATCAAGAACGAGACCTTCGAAGGTCCAGAGGGGCCATCCTCCTTTTTCCGAAATGTCATGGCTTCCCGAAAGGTTCCGTTTCCCGGCACTCCCTTGCGGGGGCTTCAGGTCCTGGGTCTGCTTGAAACGCGTAACCTTTCGTTCGACCGGGTCTTTTTCCTCGATGCAAACGAAGATGCCGTTCCGGGCCGCCGCGGGGAACACGTTCTGTTGCCGGAACAACTTCGGGAAGGGCTCGGGCTTGAGTCTGAAAGAAATCGCGATGCGCTCATCGAATACAATTGGACGGTCCTCATCAACGGGGCGAAGGAAGCTCATATCTTTTATGCAGAAAACGGAGGGCGCGAACGAAGCAGGTTTGTCGAAAAGCTGCTGTGGGAGATGCAGCAGAATCGGGGCTCAACGGTCGAGGATGCTGAAGTCCAGACAGTCGGGTACAAGGTCAAACTCGAGAATGACGTGCCGGGACCGGTCCCGAAGACGCAGGCGATGATCGAAAAAATGAAGTCGATGGTTTTTACATCTACCGCACTCGACTCCTATTTGAAATGTCAATTGCAGTTCTATTACCGATATGTTCTGCGATTAAAGGAGAAGGAGGATGTAGCGGAGGAAGTAGACAGGCGCGACGTCGGGACATTCGTCCACCGGGTCTTGCGGAACTTCTTTCTCGAAGCCGTCGGACGTCCACTCGAACGTTCCGACCTCGACGAACAGAAGCTGAACCGCCTGGTCGACCGATTGTTCGTCGAAACCTACGGTGCCGCCGCGTCTGGTGTGCATTCGCTCTTGAAGCGTCAGATACAGACCAAACTGGCCGAATTTCTGACAGAAGTTCAAACAAAAGTTCTCGAACGCCA
>JBGOVN010000037.1:0-7883 GCA_041478155.1 Bacteroidota bacterium
ATAAAGAAACGGGAACGGGAGCTCGGAAAACTCCGCAGCGACATCCAGGCGTACGAGAAAAAACTGCGGGACAGCGAACACAAGGAAAAGGTGACGCTGGAACGCCTCGACGACCTCGAACGCCAGTCGAACCTCATCCGTCAACTCATCGCACGCCTCCACGATGTAGAGCAAGGAATCACCGCCGATATCGAGAGTGCGAAGGCCTCGATCGCAGACCTCGAGAACCAGCTTCAATTCTTGAAAGCACATTACGCCGGATACGTTCGCTCAGTTTATAAGAACGGCAGAGTCTACGACCTTGAGCTCCTCTTTTCTTCGAAGTCCATCAACCAGCTGTCGATACGGATCCAGTACTTGAAGCGATTCTCCGAGCAACGAGCCATCGATCTTAAGAACATCGAAAGCAAGAAGGGAGTGCTGCAACAGCAGAACGACGACCTCCGGGAAAAACTGCTCAGCGAGCGCCAACTGCTCGCGGAAAAAACGCGGGAAGAAACGAGCCTACGAGGGAAGTTTTCCGAACGACAGGTCGCACTGAAGAAAGTGCGGAAGGACAAGCGGACAGTCCAGAAGGAACTCGCACGGTCGACCGACGCTGTCAAGAAAGTCGAGCAGATGATCGCCGACCTCGTCGAAAAAGAGCGAATACGAAAGGAACACGAAGCAACGCAACAACGCGAGCGCGAACTGGCGGACGCACGAGCACGCGACCGGCTCAGCAGACCAACGCCGATTCCTCCTGCTCCCTCCGATGAATCTTCGGGTACTGCATTCGACCAGAGAAAGGGAATGCTTCGATGGCCTGTTGCGCATGGATCCGTCCAGTCACGATTCGGCAACCAGATTCATCCGATCCTGAAGACCGTGACTCAAAACACCGGCATCGACATCGCTACCCAACTGGGTTCGGATGTGTATGCGGTCGCCGACGGCGAAGTGTCCGTCCTCTCCTTCATCCCCGGGTTCGGTAATGTCCTCATCGTCAATCACTACAACGGATATCGAACCGTCTATGCCCACCTTGGCGAGGTAAGCGTCCTCGAGTCGCAGCGGATCAAGGAAGGTGCGATCATCGGAAAGAGCGGCGAAACGGTTTCAGGCCCGGTTTTGCACTTTGAGATTTGGAAAGAACGAGAGAAGCAGAATCCGGAAGTATGGCTGGCAAAACGTTAAGCGTATTGATTCGTATGATCTTCTTCTTTCAGCTTTTCTGAGGACACCGTTGGACATTTATCCGTCAGCAGCTTAGCGGTGCGTCATCAGTTCCTGGGAACATCATCAGTTGTTCTCCAATGTTTTTACAACTTGCAACCTTAAACCTTTTACTCTCAACTTAGAACTCCAAACCTCCTCATCTGTTTCATCTCTCAACTTCAACTCGATCGGAGACCTTAAGCCATATTGACTTTCGTACACTGTCACGGTATCTTGCGTCAGACCCGAAGCAGCGGACTAACACAAGAATCCATCAGGCTCTTTTCCTTTTTCTCCAACCGCCTTAGCATCACTCTGAGCTATTCCCAACCGTCTTCGTATGACCACTCTGTCTTATACTGATTGGGAGCTCCTCGAGATTCGTGATTTGCCGATGCCTGAGATCTCGGATACCGAAGTTCTTCTGAAGATTGCCGCCTGCGGCATATGCGGCAGCGAATTGGAGACTTTTAAGAGTCGGAGTACTCGTCGTACTCCTCCGCTGATTATGGGACATGAGTTCTGCGGAACTATTGTCGAGGTTGGCGCTTCCTGCCGGGGCTTCCTTAGAGACCAAAGGGTCATCAGTCATTCGATTGTCACATGTGGTTCCTGCCCCCCTTGCCGGCGCGGCGATACCCATCTCTGTGACCAGCGCATGGTTTTTGGTATGCATCGACCGGGTGCGTTCGCGGAATATGTCAATGTGCCCGCTTCGTGCCTTATCCCGTGGCCCGAAAGCTTGCCGGCACAGTCGGCGTGTTTAGCTGAACCACTGGCGAACGGCGTGCATGTGGCCAATCGTCTCAAACCCCACAAGCCGCGTACTGTCCTCATTCTTGGCGCGGGACCCATTGGCCTGATGTGTCAGCAGTCCGTCCAGGCATTGCTTGGCGCCAAGACAATCGTCTCAGATATCGTTCCCGAAAGGCTGGAAACCGCAAAGAGACTAGGGGCGTATGCCGCCGTAAACGCGACCGAAGGCAAACTGGATTCAATTGTTTCCGACGCAACCGGAGGCGAAGGTGTTGATGCCGTCGTCGATGCCGTTGGGTCGAGGAACACAAAACAACAAGCGCTTCGGCTTGTGCGTCCCGGCGGCGCGGTGGTGTGGATCGGCTTAAACGAGAATATTATTTCCCTTGATTCGTACGCTGTTACGTTATCCGAAAAAACCGTGTATGGAAGCTATGCGGCAAGTATCACTGAGCTCGAACAGGCAGTCGGGCTGATGGACCGGAGGAAAGTCGATGTGGAAAGCTGGGTACAAACATTCCCAATCCAGGAGGGAGTTAATGCATTTCACCGGATGGTCGACGCGAAGCGTGACGACATCAAGGGAGTCCTACTCCCATAGCATCCCTCCTAAGTGCAAAAAGAACAACAAGGAGTACCGCTCATGAGACTTATCGATCTCTCTCATCCGTTGGAGCATGGACAATTGAATTTTCCATGGGATCCAAAAATAAGTATAGTACCGCACAATTCCGTTTCCTCCATCGGCTACAATATTACGAACATCAGCATGTCCACCCACCAGGGGACGCATCTTGACGCCCCGTATCATTTCTATGATGACGGGAAAACCATCGACCGGATGAGCCTTGACCGATTCATCGGGAAGACAAGTCTCGTAGACCTCGCCCCGGGAAAATTTCTTGAGGCGAGTACGCCGTTGACTCTTGAGATGTTCAAACCTCACTCCGCGAAGTTTACTGCCGGAGCAAAAATCATCTACAGGACGGGATGGGATCGTATGTTTGGGAAACCGGAATTCTTTTCCGCCTTCCCGACGCTCACTCTGGAAGCCGCACAATGGATGGCGGACCGGAAGATCGGGATGCTCGGAATGGATACGCCGACACCCAGCACATCGTGGAAGGAATGCCACTTGATCCTACTGGAAAAAAATGTCGAAATTCTCATCGTGGAGGCATTGACCCATCTGGAAAAGCTCCCTGCTCAATTCACGTTCATCGGTTTTCCCCTGAATATTAAAGGGAGGGATGGCTCGCCTATTCGTGCGGTGGCAATGGTGGACGAAGAACAATGAAGAGCTGTAGGTTTTATCATCAGCAATCAAACTATAACATGAAGAAAACGGCCGATAATCGTTCACAAACAACATAGAGGAGAATCATCATGACTGGATTACTTGCACTCTGGCTCCCGATCTTACTGTCGTCCGTGATTGTCTTCATCGTCAGTTCGCTTATTCAGATGGTAGCACCCTGGCATAAGAAATTCCCCAAGATGCCGAACGAAGACAAGGTGATGGATGCCTTGCGACCGCTCGCTATTCCGCCGGGGGATTACATGATCCCATGTCCTTCGAACCGGGAAGAAATGCGTTCGCCCGAGTACGATGAAAAGATGAAGCGGGGTCCCGTTGTGATGCTCACCGTTTGGCCGAACGGCCCGATGGCGATGGGACCAATTCTCGCCCTTTGGTTTCTCTACGTTGCCGTCGTCGGGCTCTTCGCTGCGTACGTCGCAGGACGCGCCCTTCCGGTCGGCTCGGCGTACCTGCACGTTTTTCGGTTTGTAGGAACGACCGCGTTCGTAGGATACTCCGTCGCACTCTGGCAAATGTCGATCTGGTACCATCGCGCGTGGAGCACGACCATCAAGATGACGGTAGATGGTCTCATCTATGCGCTCCTGACCGCGGGGACATTCGGATGGCTCTGGCCGCGGTAGATCGCGAATTCTTTATATCTTCTGCACATGTCCTCTGAGACTGAAGTAGAGTATCGCCGGCTTACGTACGGCTTGACAATGGCGGCCGCGGAGAATCTCCACCGAGGTGGTCGTGAGCCGCAAAGACTTCGGAAAAGATGAAGCGGAACCCCTCAACCCTGAGACGCACGGCCAAGAATGAGCGACTGACCGTTCACAAACGAATATGACGAAGAATTCCTCACCGCTTGCATACGTGGCTTTCCTACGAGGCATAAATGTCGGGGGACACAAGATTATTTCGATGGAGGAGTTGGGTGGGATCTTTCGGTCGTTGAAATTTGACGACGTGAAGACTTTCATCGCCAGCGGTAACGTGTTGTTCAGATCAAGGGAAAGGAACGTTTCCGTTCTCACAAGAAAAATCGAAAAGGGACTCCTCCACGCACTGGGCTATGAAGTGAAGACGATGCTCCGGACGATTCCGGAGCTCCAGAACCTCGTCAAGCTCGATCCCTTCAAAAAGATCAAACCGGTTCCCGACGTGGGATTGTATGTTACATTCCTGTCGAAGGAACCGGAAAAGACTCCAAAGCTTCCGTACATCTCCCCCAAAAGGGATTTTGAAATATTGAGGATGTACGGACTTAATGTAGCGAGCATCTCCCGACTTCTCCCAAATGGAAGATCTGGCAATCCGGGAGGGTACATCGAAAAGGAGTTTGAGAAGATATCCACGACCCGCAACTGGAACACGGTGAAGAAAATCGTGGAGATGGGGACCTGATGGACTAAGAAATTGTTTTTACATCGCAGAATCAGCCTCCTCATTCGGTCGCGGCCATTGTATTGAACCTCGTTTTATCTCTCCTGCAGTAAGCCAACGTGTCGAATAATCCAACACTCGCTGTCGCAGATTTCAACAGTTGAGATTTGATTTCGCCCGCATGCAAGTTCGAGAGTTTCAACACTTCAAGTGAATCCGACCTGCCGAATATTTCGACACCTCCCCGGTAAGAACCTCGTCGCCGACCATCCATGCAATCCTCCCATTTCATTTCGTCATAAGGTCTTGTCAGGAACAAAGCTGGAACTTGCTCCTCCGTTGCGTCTTTGGAACGATTATTGCGTGATTAGTCGCAGCACAGGTGGGTTAGTCGATAGAAGCAAAACTTAGACAATAGTTACTCAAGCCAGGAGGAACGAACATGGTAGCGCTCTTTGTTCTAGCAACCTTTCTATTCTTTCTAGCGATTGACTCCCTCGTCCAGAGGTCGAGAAAGAATGCGGAAGCATCGGAGAAGGTCGCGCTCCCCGAACAGTTCATGATTCCCAGGGGATATTTCTTCAGCCCGAAACACACATGGCTTGAACTCCTGGGGACGGGGGCAGTGAGAGTGGGAGTAGACGATTTTGTCCGAAGAGTCGTCGGCAGTATTGAAGGCGTTGCCCTTACTCCCGCGAACACCATCGTGAAGCAAGGGGAGCCGATCATCGTACTGGGCAAAGGAAATCGTAGTCTCTCCTTCGCGTCTCCAATATCCGGCAGGATTGTGGAGGTGAATGAATTATTGCGACGTTCGCCCAAGATCCTCGAGAGCGACCCCTACATTGCCGGATGGGTGGCGGTGGTGGAGCCTGAGAATCTAGGCGAGGAGATCAAGACACTCACGATCGCTGAGGATGCAGTGCGTTGGCTGCGACGTGAGGTTTCGCGCTTCCGTGATTTCATTCAGGATCACACGACTCAACTCGTTTTGGCGCCAGCCGGTCGTACGATGCTGGATGGCGGTATTCCGATGTGCGGGGCGCTTGAACATGCGGACCTTGGGGCATGGAAGGCATTTGAACAGGAGTTCCTCGCTCCTGCGAAAACGCTGTGAAGGAGATCATCGAATCGATGCAGTCATGAACAAACCTCGAACGGAGAATGCGACAATGCGATACGGAATTCTTATCGATACCACGCTTTGCATCGGATGCTACGCGTGCGAAGCAGCTTGCGGCGAACGCTGGGGATTTCCGGAGAGCGACGTCCACGAACTATCGTCATTGAAGAATACGACTGTCAAGACTATGAACGACATCAACGTTCCGAGGATGTGCATGCATTGTCAGGACCCAACGTGCGTTTCCGTGTGTCTCGTCGGCGCATTCACAAAGACCATGGAAGGACCTGTGGTGTATGATGCCGACAAGTGCATCGGGTGCCGGTATTGCATGCAGGCATGCCCGTTCGACGTCCCCCGGTACCAATGGAACAGCTTGAACCCGAAGGTAACAAAGTGCGATATGTGCCACGACCGAATCTTAAGAGGCGAGAAGCCGGCATGTGTGCAGGCTTGTCCGGTCGAAGCCCGAATCTTCGGACCGCTGGAGGATATTATTCAAGGGGCAAAGAAGCGTGTTGCCGACAATCCCGACAAGTATTACTCGAAAATCTATGGAATAAGCGAGGCGGGAGGGACTTCCGTTATCTACCTCGCGGCAAAGCCTTTTGACCAGCTGGGACTCCGAACAAGAGTCCCCGAACATTCGCTCCCCGATCTGACCTGGGCGGTAATGCAGAAGATTCCAGACTATGTTTTCTGGGGGTCGACTTTGCTCGGTGGTATTTGGTGGATTACAAACCGGCGGAAGGAAGTGCAGGCTTTCGAGCAAAAGCTGAAACAGATGGAAGAGCGGAATCCGAGTCGATCGGGCAATAACGAAGATTCATGAAACGGAGAATCCAGATGCTTGTCGACAAGATACGTAGAACATCCCCCTGGAGGGCAATTTTCTGGCTCATCGTCGGAAGCGGAGTTGTATCAACCGCTTATCGTTACACGATGGGCCTGGGAGCGACGACGAACCTTTCGGATCAGTTCCCGTGGGGGTTGTGGATCGGCTTCGACATACTGTGCGGCGTCGGCCTTGCCGCCGGAGGATTTGTTGTCGCCGCTTCCGTCTATATCTTCAACCTTGATCGCTTCCGTCCGATACTCCGTCCGGCAATCCTGACGGCATTCCTCGGATACGCACTTGTGATCGTTGCGTTGATGTTCGACCTCGGTCGGCCCTGGAACATCTGGCACCTCATCATCATGTGGAATCCGAAGTCTGTCATGTTCGAAGTCGGCTGGTGCGTCATGCTTTACACGACGGTACTTGCACTGGAGTTCAGTCCGATGGTCTTCGAGCGCCTGAATCTTGAACGCCCGAAAAGGATTCTTCATACAATCACGATCCCTCTTGTCATTCTCGGCGTGATACTGTCAACGCTTCACCAATCGTCGCTCGGCTCTTTGTACTTGATCGTTCCATCCAAACTCTATCCGTTATGGTACTCCTCCAACTTCCCGTATTTGTTTTTCCTCTCGGCAGTTGCCGTGGGTCCGGCGATGGTGACAATCGAATCGTATTTCAGCTCGCGGAGGTTTCATCGTGAGATCGAGCTTTCGATCCTTTCACACCTTGGGAAAGTGACCGGGGCGGCTCTTGCAGTGTATCTCGTCCTGAAAGTGGAAGATATCGTACACATGAAACTGTGGGCTTACGTGTTCGATGTGCGATTTGAAGCGATGATGTATTGGGCGGAAATCCTCGGCGGCGTCGTTCTGCCGATCATCCTTCTGGCGATGCCGAAGGTGCGAGAGCATAAGGTCGGTATCTTTGCTTCCTCGTTGTTGGTGGTGGCCGGTTTCATGCTCAATCGTCTGAACATAAGCCTTACAGCGCTTGAACATTATTCCGGTGCGAGCTACTTTCCGAGCTGGATGGAGATTTCAGTAACACTCGCTATAGTCGCCGTCGGATTTGCTGCATTCCGATTGGCTGCCCAATATCTGCCCGTGTTTCCGCATGAGCAGATGCCGCATTCCGCCGTGAAGAGAAGCGGCAACCCAACCTCGACAGTCGTCCGACTTGTGGACCTGAAGCCCGAGATGGAACCTCAATCGATTCTCCAAAACTCCTCTGCCCTTTCCAAATGAGGGGATCGTAATGAAGACAAACCATGATACCAT
>JBGOVN010000118.1:0-5028 GCA_041478155.1 Bacteroidota bacterium
CGATCATCGAATTTTGCCCTATTCACTCCCCACTGCAGTTTTCCTCAGCAACTATCAGACCTAGCCAAAGCCGCCAAGAGATCTCAAAACTCAGAACCTGAAACTTGAAACTTGGATCCTGAAACCTGAAACCTTAAACCTGCAACCTGAAACCAGAAACTACTTAGTTTCCAACCTCAAACCTCAAACCCATCGTTTTCCCCCTATGGCTTTAGCGAAATGGAAAAGAATTTCCCAATCCGTCCTCTCGAAGAATCCCTGGTGGACATACAAGAGGGATGAATTCATTCTTCCGAACGGCCGACAGGGTGAGTATTTCTACGTGCACACGAACGGTGCCAGCCTCATCGTCCCGGTTCTTGGCGACGGAAGACTCGTCCTGGTCAACCAGTACCGCGACCTTTGCGACCGTGAGAGCCTCGAGTTCCCCTGCGGCGGCGTGAAAGACGGCGACACCTACGACAACACGGCTGTGCAGGAACTTGAAGAGGAGGCCGGCTATCGCGCGCGAGATTGGAGGATAGCGGGGGAATTCGATCCGTACAACGGCGTCACAGACGAACTATGCCGCGTTTTCATAGCGAGCAATCTTTCAGCTGTTGGTTCCAAACCTGATGAGACCGAAGAATTCGAACGTCTGACCCTCACGAGCGATGAAATCGAAGCAAGAATCGTTTCCGGTGTCATCTGGGACGGGATGACGATTGCCGCATGGACTATCGCGAAGAACCATTTGTGAATTTCCCCCAACTGAACCCTCTGTTGTACCGCTTCTTCCGCAAGATAGTAATGAACGCTCCGTTCGTCGTAATCCTTCTAGTCATCCCAATCATTTCACGCGCACAAGTCAGAGTAGGAGCTGAGGTGTTGTTCCAAAAACAGTTTGCTCTCGTAGAAGGAAAGCGGGTGGGACTCGTCACAAACCATTCAGCTCTTCTCTCAAATGGACAACACCTTGCCGATGCATTGTTTCTGGAGAAGCGTACCCATCTTGCAGTTCTGTTCGGTCCCGAGCATGGAATTCGAGGCGATACTCCCGACGGGGCAGCGGTTCACAACAGCACCGATTCGCAGACGGGGTTGCCGGTCTACTCGCTCTTCGGCGGTGTCAACAAACCAACGGATGCCATGCTCGCGGACGTCGACGTACTCGTGTTTGACATACAGGATATCGGAGCACGGTTCTATACGTATGAAAGCACGCTATCTCTCGCGATGGAAGCCGCCGCAGAACACCATATTCCGTTCATCGTTTTGGACCGGCCGAATCCGATTCGAGGATCGTGGGTTGAAGGCTTCGTACTGACAGACTCCCTGAAATCATTCGTCGGTATGCATCCAATCCCCGTTGCGCATGGAATGACCATCGGTGAGCTTGCGAGGCTCTACAATGAGGAGGGATGGCTGAAGAACGGCGTCAAGGCAAACCTCACGGTGGTGAAGATGGAGGGATGGAAGAGGGATGCATGGTTTGACGAAACCGGACTTCGATGGGTGAGACCTTCACCGAATATGTCAACTCTCAAGACTGCAACAGTGTACCCGGGCACTTGTTTCATCGAAGGAACAAACCTGTCAGAGGGGAGGGGGACGGAAAAACCATTCGAATGGATTGGAGCGCCGTTCGTGGATGGAGGACAGTGGGCGGCGACATTGAATTCATACCACTTGGCCGGAGTCATCTTTGAACCGGTCGAATTTACTCCTCGAGAAATTGCTAGTGTCGCGAGCAATCCGAAATATAAGGGTGTGCGTTGTGGGGGAATATTTGTGAACGTGACAGACAGGACATCATACCAGCCCGTCGCGACGGCCGTCTATATCCTCTCATCGGCGAAAGCTCTCTTCGGTAGCAAATTTGAATGGAAACAAAGAGGGATTGACCGGCTGGCGGGAACGACTACGCTGCGCACAGCCATCGATGCAGGTGAATCGCCGGAGAGGATTGACCAGACGTGGAAGAAGGATGTAGAGAGATTTCAAACAGTCCGGAAAAAGTATCTTCTCTATTAGAACCCATCCCAAGAACATCTTCCGGAGAGAACTGTCACCCTGAGCATAGTTTTATTAATCGGCCGGTTAAGAAAAAACCCGTCACCCTGAGCGCCAGTCGAAGGGTGTAATGTGATAAGCCTGCCTACCATCGAGTTTGTTTCGCTCGGCTAAACCAGGGAGTCGCCGCGCTCAGGTTTCGACCTCCTGCCTGCCCCGTTAACGGGGCCCGCCGATCTTGTCTTTCGTGGCAGGCGCTCACGCTTCGACTTCGTTCGCAGAAAGCGCTCACTGCGCTCAGCGTGACGGGGATTGGCTCTTGAGAACGCTTCTATATTTCCTCGACGAAGTGGTGAAGGGCTTACAGCGCCGTCAACGCTTGTTTGAGGTCCGCTAGAATATCTTCGACATCCTCAATCCCCACCGAAATTCTCACCAGTCCGTCGCCGACGCCGATTCGTTTGCGTTCTGCCGGCGGGACCGATGCATGCGTCATGGTTGCCGGATGGGAAATCAAAGTCTCGACCCCCCCCAAACTCTCCGCAAGAGCACAAAGTCGCACGCGCTTTAGAAACTTTTTTGCCTGCTCCAAACCGCCAAGGTCGAACGAAATCATCCCGCCAAAACTCCTCATCTGTTTTTGAGCAAGCCTGTGCTGGGGATGTGTGATGAGACCCGGATAGTTCACTTTCTTCACCTTACGCTGCCGGGAGAGGAAGGATGCGACCTCCATCGCATTGCTGCAAGCCCGGTCCATGCGGACGGCAAGTGTCTTGATCCCTCGGATGCAGAGCCATGCCTCGAACGGGCTCATGATCCCGCCGACCGACTTTTGCAGGAATCGGAGTTTCTGAATTATTTCGTCGTCGTTGAGAACGAGCAAACCGCCGAGCATATCGCTGTGGCCGTTAAGGTACTTTGTCGCGCTGTGCATCACGACGTCAATTCCGTATTCAAGCGGATTTTGCAGATAAGGGCTGGCGAAAGTGTTATCAACCGCGCTCAGGATTCTTTTTGATCTGCAAATTTTTGCCACGCCCGCAAGATCGGTAATCTCCATCGTTGGATTTGTCGGCGTCTCGACAAACACCATCGCGGTCTTCGGCCTTAGCGCTTTCTTGATGTTGGCCAGGTCGGTTGTGTCGACAAATTCGAAGTCTATCTTGTAGCGGTTCAGGATGAGCTTCCCGAGCCGATACGTACCTCCGTAGACATTCTCCGAAACGACGACATGGTCACCGGATTTCAGAAGATGGAAGAGGGTCGAGATGGCTGCCATACCCGAGCCGAATGCCATGCCCTCTTTTCCCCCCTCAAGAGCAGCGATGCTTTTCTCGAGCACGGTCCTCGTTGGGTTTGAAACGCGGGCGTACTCATAACCTTTGTTTACGCCGAGCTCCTGCTGGACGTACGTCGAGGTCAGATGCACAGGCGTCATGATCGAGCCGTACGTCGGGTCGGGTTCTACTCCGGCGTGTACTGCTTTCGTGGAAAAGCCCATGGGAACTCCGTCAAATCAATATGAAATACCAGCGTCGGATATGGTAAAAGAAAATTAATGCCGATTCGAACCTCCCAACTGCTCCAAGCTATTAGCTAACAGCTAACCGCTAATCGCTGCATTATCTCGACATATACTCAATCAGATCATATCGAGTCAGGATCCCGATCACTTTGTTGTCTTCCTCGATCAGGATGGCAGCGTGTTTCTTCGAGAGAATGCTGATCGCCTGATGAATCTGCTCGTCCATATGGACGCGAGGGAATGCCGGCTTCATCAGTGAGCTCACAGGTGCATCGAACAGGGCCGGATTGCCGAGAACTGCCCCCATGAGGTCGCTTTCTTCGATGCTGCCCACAGGATTTCCCTTATCGATCACGGGAAGCTGGGAGACATTGTGTTCACTTATCAAGTCGAGCGCCTTTCGGACTGTGGTCACCGGGTCGGTGGAAATGAGACGAGGAACGCCTTTTTTGCTCTCGAGGACGTACCGTATCGTAATTTTTTCCGGCACCAGGAAGCGGTTTTCTCTCATCCAATCATCATTGTATATCTTGCTCAGGTAACGCTCGCCGGTGTCGGGAAGGAGAACGACGACGACATCCTTTTCGGAGAGGCGTTCAGCGAGTTTGAGAGTGCCCGCCATTGCCGTCCCCGCCGAGCCGCCGACAAAAATTCCTTCTTCTCGCGTAAGGCGCCGGGCAAATTCGAACGACTCCTTGTCTGTCGCTTCAATCACCTCGTCGATAAACTGAAATTGCAGAACGCCCGGGATGTAGTCCTGGCCGATGCCCTCGACCTTGTAGGTCTTCAAGACAGGCGAATATTTTTTTGTGTAGTAGTATTCCCGCAGGACCGACCCTTTCGGATCAATGCCGACAATCTTGACCTTCGGATTTTGTTCTTTAAGATAGCGTCCGACGCCGCTGATCGTTCCACCCGTCCCTATGCCGCAAACAAAATAATCGATTTGTCCGCCGGTCTGTTCCCAAATTTCAGGACCTGTTGTCTTGAAATGCGACTCCGGGTTCTTCTGGTTATAGTACTGGTTGGCAAGGATTGCGTTTGGAGTTTCCCGGACGATCCGTTTCGCAACTTCCGTGTAGCTTTCAGGGGACTCGTGAGGAACCGCAGTCGGTGTCACGATGACTTCAGCGCCAAACGCACGGAGAAGGAGTATCTTCTCGATACTCATCTTGTCCGGCATCGTAAAAATACAACTGTAACCCTTGACCGCAGCGGCGATCGCGAGTCCGAGACCCGTATTTCCCGATGTCGCTTCGACAATCGTTCCCCCCGGCTTCAACCTTCCTTCCCGTTCGGCGTCTTCAATGATTTCAACGCCGATTCGATCTTTGACCGAACCTCCCGGGTTGAAGTATTCCACCTTCGCGAGGATTAACGGCTTAAACGACTTAGTGATCTTGTTCAGCTTCACCAGGGGCGTGTTCCCCATCGTCGCAAGGATGTTCTCGTAGTAGCGAATCTTCTTGATATCGGTCAACATTGATGTCGGATTCCTTAGAGGGCTTTTC
>JBGOVN010000057.1:0-6652 GCA_041478155.1 Bacteroidota bacterium
ATTTAAGTTAGAAACATTTGAAAGAAAAGCAAGATTGCTTCATTCAACAGTAACACTCTTCGCCAGATTACGCGGCTGGTCAACATTTGCGCCCCTGGCGACGGCGATGTAGTACGCGAGGAGTTGAAGCGGGATGATGTTCAAGATCGGCCCGAAGAATCCGTACGTCCTAGGTACCCGAATCAGATGTTCGGCCAGTCCCTCGATCTCCCGGTCGTCCTCGTTCACAATGGCAATGATACGTCCCTTGCGGGCCCGAACTTCCTGGAGGTTGCTCATAACCTTTTCGTAAATTCCGTCCTTGGGCGCTATGAAAACCACAGGCATCTGGTCGTCGATAAGAGCAATGGGGCCATGCTTCATCTCGGCGGCCGGATATCCCTCGGCGTGGATATACGAAATCTCCTTCAACTTGAGCGCCCCCTCGAGGGCGACGGGAAAATTCGACCCCCGGCCGAGATAGAGAAAATTCTTTGCGTCCTTGAACTCGTGGGCGATTTTCTTTACTTCTTCCGCATTCTTCAGAACGGACGAGACTTTCGCGGGCAGGCTATCGAGCTCCGCGGCTAACCTCTTTCCATCCGCAAGGGACATACCCTTGGCGCGGGCGATCATGAGCGTGATTAAGGCGAGAACAGTGAGTTGAGAAGTGAACGCCTTTGTGGAGGCAACGCCAATCTCGGGTCCCGCATGGACATACACGCCCCCATCAGACTCCCTCGCGATCGTACTGCCTACGACGTTCACGATTCCAAGGACGGTTGCGCCGTGCGCCTTCGCCTCCCGGCCTGCCGCGAGCGTGTCAGCAGTTTCCCCGCTTTGACTGATGAGAAACACAACATCGTCGCTCGAGAGAACGGGGTTTCTATACCGAAATTCCGATGCGTATTCGACTTCCGCGGGAATTTTTGCAACTTGCTCCAGCATGTACTCCCCGACAAGGCCGGCATGCCAGGACGTCCCGCAACCGATGAGGATAAACCTCTTCGCACCAAGCAACTTCTCCATCACGTGCTGCAGCCCTCCCAGCTTCACGTTTCCCTGTTCCACGAGCAGTCTTCCGCGCATAGCATTGCGGATCGTCTCCGGTTGTTCGTGGATCTCCTTCATCATGAAGTGGTCATATCCTCCGCGTTCGATCTGCGCCAGATCAAAGAATATCTCCTGGACCTTCTTATCGATTTTGACATCGTCGATCGTGGTTGTCCGAAATCCGCCGGCAGTCAGTTCGGCAACTTCGCCATCGGCGAGGTACACAACCTGCCGCGTATGCCCGATGATCGCTGCTGCATCCGCGGCGACAAAATTTTCCCCTTCCCCGACGCCGATAAGAAGCGGGCTCCCCATACGGGCGGCAATCATCTTGTCCGGTTCGAGTGTCGACAGAACAACAAGACCGTAGGTTCCCCGGACCTCACGCAAGGCGAGCTTGACCGACTGGTAGAGGTTATGGTTCGTCTTATAAAACTCTTCGATCAAATGTGGCAGGACTTCCGTGTCTGTTGCACTCTCGAACACATGACCGGCGCGCTGGAGTTTTGTCTTGAGTGCAAGATAATTCTCGATGATACCGTTGTGAACGACGGCGATCTCTTTCTTGCAATCAGTGTGCGGATGGGCGTTCACTCTATTTGGTTCCCCGTGCGTGGCCCATCGTGTGTGCCCCATCCCTACCCGGGCGTTTGATGCCCCGTTGAGGGTGCCCATACTGGCGATCAGGTCGGCAACCTTCCCCGGCTGTTTATAGATTGTAAGTTTACCGTCGTGGATGAGCGCGATGCCGGCAGAATCATATCCCCGGTACTCAAGCCTCTTCAATCCTTCGAGGATGATTGCCGAACACTTCCTTCCACCGATATATCCTACGATTCCACACATATTATACCGCCTTCAATGCAAGGAAACCGATAACACCCATCATCCTCCCGGATTTCTCTTTGTCGCGACGGTACGAATGATACAGTTCCGGATTATGGATCGTACACGAATCGTTCAACTCTATTCTCTCTTTTCGTACTCCCGCTTGCACCAGTTGCCGCTTGTTCTCGGTTTTCACGTCCAGGTAGACTTTGCCGTTTCGTCGTTCGACAGCAGTCGCAGCGAACTGCGACGCAACCTCTTCCCCCACTTCGTAACAGCACACTCCGGCAGCTGGTCCGATGGATGCGTAAACGTCTGCCGGATTCGTTTGGAACGCCGATTTCAACCCCTCGAGAGTGTTCAAAACGATCTTCATTGAAGTACCTCGCCATCCCGCATGAACGGCCGCGACCGCCCGATGAACCGGGTCGAAGAGTAGAACGGGAACGCAATCCGCGACGGATATTGCAAGAAAGACATTGGGCTGATTGGTCATGAGTGCATCACATGCGAGGTAGCGTCCGGGTTTCTCGACGCGTATCACCGTCGCTGAATGGCATTGCGCGGCTGTTGCGAGCAGTTCGGGGTTGACTCCGAGCCGGTGCAGAAATCGCTTTCTGTTCTCCAGGACATTTGATTCGGCATCCCCGACATTAAAACTCAGGTTCATGCCAAGGGGCTGCGGGCTTATCCCTCCAAGGCGGGTACTGAGACCGCTTCGCAGCTCGGGAAAGGCTGACAGAATTGAAGGATTGAGAATTGGGAGATCAAGGTCGACTGCGCTTGTCATACCGGAAGTTCAATTTCAAACGTGGTCCCCTTGTCGACCTGACTTTCAAACTTGATCGTGCCGCCGAGGTCATGGATGATTCGCTGCGCTATGGCGAGCCCTAATCCGGTGCCGTCGGTCTTCGTTGAAAAATTCGGCTCAAAAATTCTCTCCCTCACCTCCGGCGGAATGCCGGAGCCCGTATCGGAGATTCGGATGAGGCACCTATGGTCCCTCATTTTCGATTCGACGGTCAGTGTCCCTCCCCGTTCCATCGCCTGAACGCCGTTACGGATAATGTTGATGAACACTCTGCGCACTTCGTCGCGGTCGGCAACGATTTCGACGTCAGTATCGGAAAATTTTGACCGAAATTCAATTTGTTTGATTTCGCTGAACAACGTGATGCTCTCGCGCAGGAGAGCCTGCACATTCAGACGTTCAAATTTTCGTTCGGGCATGCGTGCAAAATTCGAAAATTCCGTGGCTATCCGGGAAAGGACATCGATTTGGTCGATCACCGTCTGTGTGATCTTTCTCAAGAGCGCTTCTCGGTCGGCCTTTTTGTCCTTGAATGCCTGCCGCAGATGCTGCATCGAAAGTTTCATCGGCGTCAGGGGGTTCTTGATTTCGTGTGCGACTTGTTTCGCCATTTCTCTCCACGCAGATTCGCGTGCCGCACGCGCCAGCTCGCCGCGGCTCCGCTTCAGTTCCTTCGCCATCTGGTTAAACGATTCAACAAGCATACCGACCTCATCCGATGAGCGCGGTTTCAGTTCGACCTCGAGGTTTCCGGTACCAATTTCCCGGGCGGCCTCAGTGAGTTCTCGAAGAGGTCTGGCGATTCGGCCAGCGAGGATGCCACCCACAATCGTGATCAGGCCGAACACGAGAGCATACGCACCGAGGACGAATGCGTTTCGCTGGGCGAGCTCCTCGTCGATTTCCTTTTGCCGGTATAATGCGGGGATGGCCAGAACTCCGGCGAGACGACCGTCCACAAAGAGCGGCTTATACCCAACGGCATAGGTGACCGTTCCGACCTGTTCAGTGCTGACAAAGAAATCCTTTCGGAGGAGGACAGTGTTCGCGAACGCTTCTCCCGATAGACGGTTGTCAAGGATTGATGCACGGTAGAGCTCGGGCCGGCTGCTCGCGAGAAGCGAGAAGCGCCGGAACACAGAAAAATCGGCACCATACTCGCTGGCAACCGACTCGCAGTAGTCATCGTTGACGCCGTTGACAAAATCGTCGTCATCGTTCACCGATTCAAGAATTCGCCTGTTGATCAGGTTAAGGTCGTTCGCCAAATCCTGCTCGACGTTTTGTTCGACTCGCTCGGTTACCACCTGCCGATTGTAGTAGCCCAGAAGGATCAGAGGAATCACGGATATCAGGGCAAATGCAAGGAAAAGCTTCGACCGAAAACTGAATGCCAGATGGATGCCCTTCAGTTTTGCAACGGCGAAGTTGACAATTCCGAGTGCTACGAGGACGAGTGCGTAGACGACAAATACCTTGACGAGATTGAAAAGATGCCAACGAAGGTCCAGAACCTCGAGGCTTACCGCGGAGATCTTCCCCGGTTGTCCGGGGTCCCGCGCAAAGAGGGTCTCGAAACTTACGCCGTCGATGGTTTCCTCGTCCCAGATTAACCTATTCGCCGGTAGGTCCAATTCTTTTTCAACGTGGGCCGGCACCCGGTATCCCGGATACCAATGAGGGTTGGTCGTCCAAGCAAGGAGTCCGTTTTGAAACTCCGACTGCGCGGTCTGACGGAAACCAGTGTCGAAGTCCGAAAACGCCGTCGACCGGAGCGGCTCGGGTGCATCGCCGCGGAAGAACGAACGTTGTCCAGCCGAGAGGATAAGCGCGACACTCCCGACGACGTGTTTTGTTGAATCGCGCAGCGTGCTCCACACGCCGTATGACTTTACCCGGTTTCTCGCAAGACTGTGTTCCACAACCTGGATCGATTCTTCTTCGTTTTGAAACAATTTCGTCAGGACTTCCCTTTGTTCGAAGTCGTTTATTCCAACCGCGAACCGGTCAGTCTCTTTTCCTTTCGCATCATAAAACACTGCGGCAGAATTGTATCCTTGCTTCCCGAGAAGAGTTTGCGTCCAGAGCCAGAAAGCAATGTGCTCGTCGTTCTCCGACGAGAGCGGGGCGGATTCTCTGAGGGTTGTGATTCGGGACGATATCGAACGAACTCCGTCGAGCAGAACGAAGGAGAGCCAATCGTCTGCAGGTTTCAACAGATCGTTCGCGAAGAGCTCAACGCGCTCGCGCTCTTTCTCATGAAGCTTTGCGTCGAGCATTGGAGTAGAAATAAAAAACGAAGCAAGCACGACGACGACCAATGAAGGAAGGTCGAACGACTCTTCCGGAGGAAGCTTCCTTCGTTCAATCCACAAAAATAACAAAAGAGAGACGAAGAACGCAAGGAGCGGGAAATAGAATGGGATAACACTCGTATCGTCGATGGACAGAAAGAGAGGTGCACCGGCCAGGATCAATACGATCGGAAGAACCCACTCGATCGATCTCCGGAACGTCACCAGGGCCGCAGTCATTCTCATCATGATGAGGATGATGAGAAAGATACAGAGATAGCACGTCGACAGTATAAGTATGTTGATGTGCATGGCAACGGCGAGAAAGCCCGGAACAATGATCGATGGATTATGGAATTGGATGACCGAATCGAAGACATAGCTCCGTATTGCAGCCACGTAGCCGCGTGTAACGAGCAGTATCACCGTTGTCAGGACCAGTAACGCGAAGAAACGCCCAACCATTATCGCCGGATTTGCCCGACCCCTCCTTTCCTGACGATGCGTCCGATAGAGCAGAACTGCATTCAGCCATACGGCGATGGTACAGGAGACTCCTACAAGAGTGACGAATAATTCTCCAACGGATGATGCGATCCCAAAACCGAAAGGAGAAGCATACATCGACGGGTCAAAGAGCGGGCCCCCGATGATTGAGCCGGGAAAATCGACGGCGCGCCATATAAACCGTCCGGCCCAAAGCGTTACCGTGGCTGTGACGACAAAGACTATACGAGGCTTGAAGCTTCGTAGTTGACCACAGATGAAAAACCCCAGACAAACAATTCCGGCCGACAAGAAAAGGCCCGCCCATTTGTTGATAATCGCGCTGATGTTCTGAATCGCTGCCTCGCGGGGCCGTTCGGCGACGGAGACAAAAGCTATCGCTGTACCGGCGAAGTTCCGGAGCGCGACGCGGAGGTTTTTTTCGATTCCATTGGAGTGCTCAACACCGGCAATATCGAGCGAGACTTTCACTCCAAGTTTCCTCGACATCTCCTCGGTAAAACTTTCATTCGAGACGAATCGGTTGGCAATAGGAAAACTAAATTCAAGAGGGCGGCTGGCCAGGACGTAGAAACTCCTCCGCCCAACCGAGGCCCCGACCGTGAGGTAGGTGTGGAGCCCGCTCTGCGAGATGAAAGCCGACGACTCGCTCCGATCGTGTAGGAATTGAGCACGATAGTTCTGCTGGATGCTTCTGCCCGCCCAAACGACAACATCCCCCTGGGCATCGGTGATATCCAGCGTAATGTTCGATTCAGGACGGAAATTATCGAGCGCACGGAAGAGTCCGGCCGCTGTTTCCTCTCGATTATCGTTGAGTCCCTGGAGAAGAACCGAGTCCTTTTGAATCGCTGTGACGACGCGGGAGAGTTCGGTAATCCGTTGAGCGTAGGCCGACTCGACGGCGCGTTGGAATTCAACCTTTTCCGATTCGTTGATCGATTGCCAGTGAGAATCAACGTACGACGACCACACCATCCGCGCCCCGAACAGCAGGGCGATTGCTGTGAAAGCAATAAAAAAGCCCCAGAGGGCGGGGCGAGAATACTTGGTCGTTTGCGAGTTCATTCCTGCGATGCAGAGTCGTCAGTAAATGTTAAATTGGCCGATCACCCAGGAGGAATCTTTTTTTATGAATGAGACATATACCTGCGCCGAAGATTGTGCCCCCATACTAACG
>JBGOVN010000063.1:0-6275 GCA_041478155.1 Bacteroidota bacterium
CAGATATTCAGGATGATCGAAGCGGAGCATAAATGAGCAACTAGCGGTTAATTCCGTGTAGGGACGTTCCGCCGGAACGTCCTTACATGAGGACGTATGGGGCAGAACAGTTTCTAGTTTCTGGTTTCAAGCCAAACTTCTGAGATCTACTCCAAATCGCGATTGTTCTAGTTGATTCCGACGCGCATCTTTCAACTTTAAACCTCCAACCTTAAACCTTAAACCATTTTGCTTTCCTACGGAATCTTTTTCAACACCGTTCCCCCCAACACAACTTCCAACATCAAGGCTATCAATCCTGCCGTCAACCATCCCCCGAATAATTCCGAGTAGCGCTTGTACGCAATCACCTCAATTTTTGTTTTCTCCAGCAGGTCGATTTCTTTATAGATTGTTTTCAATTTCCGGTTGTCGGTCGCGCGGTAGTACTTCCCGCCGGTCATTTCTGCAACTGCTGTCAGCGTTTTCTCGTCCAGGTCCACGGGTATCATCTGTCGCCGTACACCGAACGGCGTTTGAACGGGATACGGCGCTTCCCCCTGTGCCCCCACTCCCACCGTATACACTCTGACGTTGTAGGTCGCAGCGACCTTCGCCGCCGTCAGCGGATCGATCTCGCCCCGGTTATTGACCCCGTCGGTCAGGAGAATCATGACCTTGCTTTTCGCCTTGCTGTCCTTCAGCCGGTTGATGCCGTTCGCGAGAGCCATCCCGATGGCCGTACCGTCAACAACCATGCCATTCTTGACTTCGTGCAGGAGATTCCTTAAGACGGGATAATCCGTCGTCAGCGGACACTGTGTAAAACTCTCCCCGGAGAATATGACCAACCCGATCCTGTCGTTCTGACGTCCTTCGACAAAATCCTCCGCCACCTGCTTCGCCGCCTCAATTCTGTTCGGCGAAAAATCCTCCGCGAGCATGCTGCCGGAAATATCCAGCAACAAAACGATGTCGATGCCCTCGGTCGTCAGGTTTTCCTTGCTCGAGACCGATTGCGGACGAGCCAACGCTATGATGAACATAGCAAGTGCGAGCAATCTCATCGCGGCAGGCACGTGGCGTGACCTCTCGCGGAGACTCGGCTGGATGGCATCGAACGTTTTGAGCGACGAAAATTGAACGACGCTCACCATGGTCCTGCGTCTCCGCCACCAGTAATACGCCGCAGCAGGAATAACCAGCAGGAGCCAAAGGAACTCGGGGTTGGCAAACTTATCGCCGAACATTGCCTGCCTCCACCGGTTGTCCGTCTACTTCCCCGAGCGCTTTCACGACCGGTACCATCCCTCTCACGATGTCGTACGCGCACCGAAGTTCATTCTCGTGTTCGGCTGGCGTCGGTTCATACTTCGCAAACTTCACCAGGTCTGCCGTCGTGAACAACGATTGCATTTCCTTCCAAACCTTCAGGGCCTCCGGAAAATGTTTCATCTGCTGGAGAATCTCATCCGACGTCATCTCCAGTGCAACGATGCCCCATCGTCCCTCGAAGAATTTCCTTATGATTTCCGTAACCTCGGAATAATATTGTTTGACTTTCCCCTGCTGCCAGAGCTTTTTTTCTTCGACAAGCCGAAGGGCCTTGAGAGCCTCCGCATGCGGCGCCGGCGCTATTCTCGAATGCACAACCGAGACACGTTCTTGTTGTTTCTTTCGATAGTAATAATACCACCAACCCGCACCGGCGAGGACCAGAAACCCAATGAGATACGGCACCACATCCTCAAACTTCCACGGAGCATCGACGGGAGGTTTGATGTCCTTTATTTCTCCCTGGGTATCGACCGTTACCCCCGACACGGTGAGAAAGAGCGGGTTCGATGAAGCGGTTCGCATCCCCGTATCGTTCCCCACGCGATAAGAAAACGGGATAGGCGGAATGAAAACTTTTCCCGTATCGAGTGTCATCAATTGCACCGACCAGAGAGGTTGGGTTCCTTCACGCGCAACGCCGATGACCTCGAACGAACCGAGGCTATCCCTGAGTGCCGGCGCGATCGAATCGACGCCTTGCGGAAGTCGCGCCTCGATATGCACGGTTATCACATCCGCAAGACGGTAGTGGGAGGAATCGACCTTTGCGGTCAGTCCAACTTCCTGTGCGAAGAGCTTAAGGGGAAGAACGAGAGTGAGTAACAGAAGGATCGGAAAACAACTCTTGACCAAGGCCTTCCTATTCCGCATTCGCCATTTCGCATTCCGCGTTTCCTCCTCCCAATTCCGCACTTTCTCGTCTTCATTCCCCATTCGCCATTCCCAATTCCGCATTCCCTTCACCATCTCCGTTCCCGCAATCGAAAGAAATCCACAAGCGGTTTCATGTAGGGTTGGTCGAGCTTAACTTCGACGGCGTCAAGGTGCGATTTGATGAACAAGGAACGGCGGAATGTCTGCACCCTCTCTTTCGCCGCGCGGTAGGACGAACGGACACGCGCATCGGCAGTGTCGATCCAGCGTTGATTTCCCGATTCGGCATCACGAAACGTAATAAGCCCGACGTTCGGCATTTCACGTTCGCGCGGGTCGAGCAGGACGACACCGATGAGGTCGTGCCTTTTTCCTGCAATCCGAAGGGCTGCTTCGTAGCCGCTATCCATGAAGTCTGATATGAGAAAGACTATGCTTCTTTTCTTCTGGATATGATTGAGATACTCGACGCCCGCCTTGATACTCGTCGATGGACGGCGGGGCTCGAAGGAAAGAAGCTCGCGGACAATCCGAAGAACGTGCAATCTTCCTTTGCGGGGGGGAATGAATTTTTCAATCTGGTCGGTGAAGAGAATCGCCCCAACCTTGTCGTTGTTCTTCATCGCCGAAAAAGCGAGGATGGCGCTCAGCTCAACCGCGACGTCCCGCTTCAGTGCTGCTTGCGAACCGAAAAACTGCGAACCGCTCATGTCGACGAGGAGCATGACCGTCAGTTCTCTCTCTTCCTCGAATACCTTGATGAACGGGTGATTGAGTCGCGCCGTGACGTTCCAGTCGATCGTTCGAATATCGTCGCCAATTTGATACTCCCGTACTTCGGAAAATTCCATGCCTCTCCCCTTGAACACCGAGTGGTATTCACCGGAAAAAACCTGATTCACCAATCCGCGCGTGCGGATTTCGAGTTGGCGAACTTTTTTGAGAAGCTCCTTTGTTTCCATGGGAAGTCTAGATGGGATTTTCGATTTTCAATTGTGCGTCTTCCGCATCCCGCTGTTTTTTTAGCGGGACCGATTCCCAATTGTCAATTGGAATTCGGAAATCGGAAATTGACATTCGGCAATCTCTACGGGACCTCTATATGGTTCAATATTTCGTGCACGATGCTCTCGGGCGTGATCTCTTCCGCCTCTGCTTCATACGTCACGGCGACACGGTGACGCAGGACGTCGGGGCAGATCGCACGGACATCCTCCGGAATCACATACCCCCGGCGCTTGATGAATGCGTGGGCTTTTGATGCAAGTGCAAGGCCGATCGTAGCGCGTGGCGAGGCGCCGTAGCTGATGAGGGCAGCGAGTTTTTCCAGCTTGAAGTCCTTCGGCTGACGGGTCGCGAACACGATGTCGAGAATGTATCGCTCGATCTTCTCGTCCATGTAGACCTGGCTGACGACGTTCCGCGCAGACAGGATTTCCTTCGGCGACACGACGGATTTTACTGGTTTGTGGTCTCCGGCGATATTCTGTCGCATGATCGCAAGCTCTTCATCTCGCGACGGATAGGCGATCTTGACCTTCAGGAGGAATCGGTCGACCTGCGCTTCTGGAAGCGGATAGGTCCCTTCCTGCTCGATCGGATTTTGTGTCGCAAGTACGAGAAACGGCTCTTCGAGCTTGAACGTTTCCTCACCGATGGTGATTTGACGCTCCTGCATCGCCTCAAGCAGCGCACTTTGGACCTTCGCGGGCGCGCGGTTGATTTCGTCGGCAAGAATAAAGTTGGCAAAGATCGGACCTTTGCGGGTAATGAACTTTCCGTCCTTCTGATTGTAAATCATCGTGCCGATCAGGTCGGCCGGAAGGAGGTCGGGAGTAAACTGGATTCGTTGGAATTTCGCGCTGATCGCAGATGAAAGCGTTTTGATCGTCAGCGTTTTCGCCAGGCCCGGAACGCCTTCCAACAGGATATGTCCGTTACAGAGCAGGCCGATGAGGAGCCGGTCCACCATATTTTTCTGACCGACGATGACCTTGCCGATCTCCGTTGTCAGGCTGTCGACAAAGGCGCTTTCGCGCTGAATCATTTCATTGATTGTTTTGATATCCACCGAATTCTCCTGATTGATGATGTGTCTTGGCGCAAATAAGTTTTGACGAACCGCAGAGCCGCCGTGTTCCGTCGGTCAGATACGAAACGCTCCATGAGGTGAATCGTCGACTTTCGACATTACGGATCTCCGCCGTAACGCGAACCAGCTTTTCGGTGCCTTGGAAATGTGGAAAAAAGCGAAACCCGGCCGGTAGAGGTCGGGCTTCGAGACATCCCTTCGAGTGCTTTATTTCATGACAAGCATGTTGGATAAGTATTCCACGTTTGCGGATGAACAGTGGGAAATCAGCACCCCTTGGGCATCAAAAAGATTCATGCCTCCTTCTTCCGTCGCAGCACAACGAACCAGGATGTTCCCTTGAAGGTCTTTCACGATCGTTCCGTCATCACCCTTCTCAAAAACATAGTTTACTTCTCCCTTGTCGGTCTTCTGCGTCAACAGAACGGAGCGGTCCTGACCGCGAAAAGTCAGCGTCGTCGACGGGTCGAGAGAAAGGACCGTCGTGTTCGATGCCATTGGGTTTTTTCCCGACCAGAATTCAATCGAGTTCAATAGCACGGCATCGATAAATGCGGAAAGACCATAGACGGGAACAATGGTCAGGACAAGGAAACCAAGCTCATTGACCCATTTGTCCCCGAACGTGCCGTTCCATTTATAGACCTTCTGTACGAGCTGGAATGAGCCGTAGCATCCTGTAACTCCCAACATGCTTACGATGAGGATGAGCGACAAGATGCTGACGAATGCCTTTTTCATAGCAACCTCCTGGAATTGGTGGTGGGATAGAAAGCTAGCGGCTAAAGGCTGATTGCTAACAGCTAACCGCTAATAGCTGTTCTTGAGCGGGCGACGAGGCTCGAACTCGCGACATTCAGCTTGGGAAGCTGATACTCTACCAACTGAGTTACGCCCGCAAAACTCTGATTGATCCCGTCTCCGACGGGATCCGCAAAATCACATCCGCTCGCAACAAGGCTCGCGGGTGATTTTGGGACTTGGTCCCGACCGAAAGCGTCGGGATTCTGAAAATTACAACCACTCACAAAAATCGTTCGTGGGTAATTTTCGAAGAAGCTGATACTCTACCAACTGAGTTACGCCCGCAGAATTTCAATTTAGGAAATCCCGACGAAAACCGTCGGGATCCTCAAATCGGCATCCACTCTCCCGACTGCATCGGGATCGCGGGCCGTTTTGGGACTGATACTCTACCACTGCCTGTCCCGCTGCTTTTTAGCGGAAAGTTACGCACGCGATACAATTGCAAATCGGAAATTGGAAATCTGCAATTCACATTTCCGTTCGCCATCAAATATACTCAAATCGTCACACTGCTTCAAGATGTTTTCAGTCGTGCTACCAACCTTGCACCCACTGTGTGCCGCAGATTGTCGTGAAGGGACAACGCGGACACTGTTTTTGGAAATCGTGTGTCGGCTCGAACTCTTTCGATGAATCTGTAATCTCTGCAGCCAGCCGAGTGATCACGTCCTCCAACATCGCATACGCTTCACGCGGGGTAAGCGATTGTGCGTCGATCAGTACTTCGGCGGATTCATCGAGCTTGTTACGCCCAAGAAAAACGTACGCCGGAACGACGTTTTCGACGGGCACTTTCATTTTTGTCGAGTACAGGAACTGATACATCGGCAGTTGCAGGGAGCCGATTGCTTTTCCCCACATCGAGCGGTCGGCAGGGTTGAAGGTCCTAAAGTTGATCCGCTCCCGTTCGGCCGAGTGTCCCGTTTTGTAATCCAGGATCCACGTCGAATTTCCCCGCTTTTCGACCCTGTCCGGTCGCCCTCCGAAGAAAAAACCATTCTTTTCCACAGTAAACTCTTGCTCGAGCGCTTCGACGACTACTGCCTGGCGTTCGAGAACTTTTGTTTGAACTTCTGTCAGAAATTCGGCCAGTTTGGTCTGTATCTGACGCTTCAAGAGCGAATGCACACCAGACGCGGCGGCACCGTAGGTTTCGACGAACAATCGGTCGACCAGGCGGTTCAGC
>JBGOVN010000068.1:0-6145 GCA_041478155.1 Bacteroidota bacterium
CTTTCCTACGCTGCTTCTCACATCCCCTACGAAACGGATCTTCGCTGTCACCATTTAGCCTGCACCCCTTCGGGCCGGAGCAGGTGGAAAAGGAGGCGATACTATGGAGATTCATGGAACTCAGAGGAAGAACCCTCGCGGAAGTTCACCGCAAAACGCGATAGACCAATTCGACCTCCCTCAAGTGTCTCGCCGCCGTTCGACGGTGGACCCCCGACACGGGGCCACAGTTCACAATATTGCTGAGCAAGAAAGTCCTGTTATTTGGGAAAACGGAAAGCCGCGTTGATGACCAGCGCGCGAAAGATTTGGAGCATCCTGAGGGGACACGTTCCGAGAAGCCAGTGGATTTCTTCGAAGGAGATTTACGGCATTGTTGAAACGCATGGGCAACTCGACAAAGAGGACCGCCAGATGCACTCTCCTCTCTCGACAGTCCCAAATTGGAAAATAGTTGTGCGGGATGTGCTTCTTAATCGCCTCAGGAGGGGGAAGATCAGGTCGCGGGGTAAGTGATAAGTCAAAAGTGAGAAGTGAGAAGTGAGAAGTGATGGGTGAAAGGATCAATTTCGAGAACTATGCCTGGCAGGCGCCGTGGGCAACTCTTCGAAAAAAATGCTGATTTGATTAGGAATTGATGTGGGAAATTGCTATCTTTACATTGTTAACTAACAGTACACCGTCTATTCTCCTCCGGGAGAGCTTATCCGGCACCTCTTGTGTCGAATGAGCACGTCTACAAAATACCGCTGCTGAACCGCACGAACACCTTCCAAGGTCCAAACGCCGTCAGTCAGAAGAAAAGCTCTCGAGGTTATCCTCGGCTGCGATGGGTCATTTTACAGTCGGTATGTTCGGCGTACACCTTGCCCGACGGTCTAGTCGGGTCGTAACAATACATGAAAGGATTTGTTCCATGGAAAAAGGAACAGTCAAATGGTTCAACGCAGCCAAGGGTTTCGGATTTATTTCGCGCCAGGGCGGCGAAGACGTGTTCGTTCACTTCAGAGCAATCTCAGGTGACGGCTACAAGACATTGAATGAAGGCGATTCCGTCGAGTTCAACGTCGAGCAAGGCCCCAAAGGCCTGCAAGCGTCGAACGTCTCGGTCGTCTGATCGAGTCTTCGAACTAGCGTCAGAAACAGAAAACCCTGCCTTCGGGCAGGGTTTTTTTTTGTCTCCGGCACAAAAGAGTGCCGTTGAAACTGTTCTATAAAGACAATCCTCGGCTACCAGCGTTTGCGGGAAGAGTGGTCGGGTTTCGGCCTCGCTTCGTTCACATCCATCGACCGTCCCTTGAATTCCTTTCGATGCAGGCCCGCGATCGCGGCTTCTGCTTCAGCTTTCTCTGCCATCTCAACAAATCCAAAACCCTTCGAGACGTTGTTAGAGCGCTCCTTAATGATCGTCACAGATTCGATTTGGCCGAAGGCCTGGAATGCTGTCCGCAAATCATCTTCGGTTACTTCCTTTGCCAGGTTTCCTACGTAAAGCTTCATAAAGACCTCGTGGTTTGATAACAATGACTTGCCGACAACCGTTGACTGTGACGCACTGCCTTATAACATAATGCAATTATTGATAGATTCCAAATCGTTGTTGGGGTACCGGCTCACTTGGCGCCACACACGTGCCGCACGAAGGTAAGTGGAGATTCAAGTTTCACTCCAGGCGAATCTCGTAGGGATTTGATTAATCAAATCCCTACAAAGAATCAACCCTCATCCATCCAAGAGGCTCATCATGCTCTCAGGATATCGGGCACCGGCAACGGCGTTGCGGGGAGAAGCTTCTTCGATGAGCGACAACTCTTCAGCCGTAAGTTCAACCTCGAGCGCAGCTATGTTTTCCTCAAGATATGACCTCCGTTTTGTTCCAGGTATCGGGACGATGTTCTCACCCCGAGCGAGAACCCAGGCGAGAGCAAGCTGGGACGATGTGCATCCCTTCCGCGATGCGATTTGTTCCACGCGCTTGACAAGGTCGAGGTTACGTTGGAAGTTCTCACCCTGAAAACGGGGAGAATGTCGGCGATAGTCACTGGGCTCGAGGTCTTCCAATTTTTTGAATTGTCCCGAGAGAAACCCGCGACCGAGCGGGCTGTAGGCCACAAACCCGATTCCGAGTTCGCGACATGTCTCCAGGATACCGTCCTCGGGGTCGCGAGTCCAAATCGAATACTCCGACTGAAGAGCGCTGATCGGATGCGTGGCGTGCGCTTTCCGCAGCGTGGGAACCCCCGCTTCCGAAAGACCGATGAAGCGGATCTTCCCTTCGCGAACGAGGTCTGACATCGCTCCCACTGTCTCTTCGATAGGCGTCTTCGGGTCGACCCGATGGAGATAGTAGAGGTCGATGACGTCAAGGCCCAGCCGGCGGAGACTCCCTTCGCACGAAGATCGGACATACTCCGGCCGGCCGTTGATACCTCTCTTGGTTGGGTCCGCAGAGTTTCGGACAATTCCGAATTTTGTCGCGACGACGGCATCATGCCTGCGATCTTTGATTGCTTTTCCGACCAGCTCTTCGTTCGTATAAGGGCCGTACATGTCGGCGGTATCAAGGAGGTTCACACCGAGGTCCAGCCCCCGTTGGATTGTCGCCAATGATTCCTTGTCATCCCGTAAGCCATAGAACTCAGACATCCCCATGCATCCTAATCCGACCGCCGAGACTTTCAGTCCTTCTCTCCCCAGTGTTCTCAACTTCATCTTCTCTTTCCTCTTATCTGTTCTTAGACTGTTGAGGAATTCGCTGGTGCAGTACATACGCGAGAACACCGAACGCCCTCAGCGCCTGCGATTGAGCATGGACCGTTCCAACCTCTCCAACACCGTACCCGTCCTCGCCTCCGTCCGGATTCCACCCGTTTCGAATTCCGTCATCGATTTCACGATGGAGTGTGACTGAAGAGGTTCCATGGTGGTTTGTCCAGACGTGCTCGAGCATCTTCGAAACTTTATCGGGGATGTCACGGAGCTCATCCGGAGCAATCTGGTATGCGTCGAGGATGAAATGAACGAACGCTCCGTTCCCGTCCATCCGGAGTTGATAGAAATCTTTCGGGTCCACCCATCCGTTGACCGGGTCGAAGACGCGTCGCGCTGTTTCCACGACGATACGTATGTATTTAGGATTTCCGGTTACCGCGTACAACGCAGCCCCGATCGAGCAGTATTCCGCACCTTGCCATGGAAGAGCTTTTCCGAACGCAGCCGGTCCCTCGTTTCCTTCCCATCTTCCGTCTCCGATGTAGTACGTCTTCTCGATCCCGACATAGTTGGAATCCCCCTCCCACACCAGTACCGCATCGTCCCGATAACGCTGCTTTCCTGTTGCCTGGTAAAGCCGGCATGCAACGTTGACCATCTGATTCATATTGCTGTTTGTAAAAATCTTATCCTTGATTCTCACGTCGGGCGGCCAGCTGTACCAGCTCCAAAACCCCTGTGGATGCGCGAGTCTTCCCTCATCGCGGGCTTCGACGTATCGCTTCTCGGCGTCCTGCACCCAGCTTGTGTTCTTCTTGCCTGAAAATTCCCACCAATATAATTCTGCCAGACAGATCCACGCACGGTCATCAACCCACGTGCCGTTAAACAGATCGAGCAGCTTGTTTTTCTCTGTAACAACGTACAGGAGACTCTGATCGCCTGTGGCAGCATAAAGATAGGCTTCTCCGATGGCTCCGTTCGCTCCCTCCCAGCCTCTAGTATACACATGTTGAAAGAGTTTGTTGATTGCATATGCGCGGCGGACGACGAGTTGATAATCTTCGAGCGGAGTCGAGGCGTGAGACTGGTTCAGAGCAACGTAGTACGTAGCGGGGACAAACGACTCAGCCTTCCATCCAACCAAGAAAAGGAAGGATAGTGGAAAAAAGATTCGACAGATACGACCGGCGGCACGTACGATGTGCAGGTCCAGTTTAGCCCCTCTTACGCTACGGTGCACTTGAAATCTTTATTGTCCCAAGCTTCTCCTGCACCTTGAGATACTCCATGAGGTCGGAAAGTGCAAGTGGCTCGAATTCTCCCGAAAGAAAGTTACGGATTTCGAGCACCGATTTTTTTTGACCCATCAGAATGTTGAGCTCCGCCGTCATGTGCTGCGGAACTTTTCGCAACGACGCCTGGTCGGCCTCAGAGAGTTTGGCTCTCGCCGCTGCAGCTGCTGCACCGCCGCCTCCACCAAATCCTCCCCCCTGTCCCGCCACTCGTTCGGGAATTAATTTCGCAGCTTCCTTCTCAGCAGCACTCGTTTGCGGCTTCGAGGTCGATGTATTCTTTTGCTCTGCCCGCACATCGTAGAACGCTTCGAGTTCATTCTCGAGCGTCGAGGCTCGCTTCTCTACAAGCGACTTGAATTCCGAAAGCTTCTTCTCCCCTTTCTTCGGGTCGTTGAACAAAACAGCGACCGATTGAATGACACCTTGCTCGACCTGGGCCTGGTGATGGACGGTATTGCGCGCTTCCTTGTACGCCTGAGCGAGGGCTGTTCCATCGTTTTCGTCGGCCAGGTAGCTTAGTCCCTTCCGTTCCGCGTCTCCCATTCGCTCAGAACCACGGGCGAACGATTCACCCGACATTTTCAGGGCCATCTCATCCTGGGCAGAGGCCAGGAAACTCATCGCGCCGATTCCAACCACCGCTGCCCGTTTGAACTGCGTCGGGTCGAGTTTATCCGGCGTATCTTCGGAGGAATGATACCACATGTCGGGCCAGGTAATGAATATCACCGCAGGAATTCCATGTTGCATATAGGTCACGTGGTCGCTCGAGCCGTAGTGCTTGTCGATCTTGATGTAAAACGGATCCCGGCTCCCCCGCTCAGAAATCACAGGCAGGGTGAAGGCGTAGCCGTTCGACCGGTAACGAACGCGCTCGCGATTCAACTCGGAGACGAACTCCATCAAGCTTTGGCCGAGGTCGTTCAGGTATGACGGAAACGTGTCGGGCGTACGGTGCAGCACCCAATAGCTGCCGTTGGTCGAGAGGCGCAGGCCTTCCATGTCGAAGTTAAGGTCCGCGATAATCTTTTTTGCAACATCCTCGTGCTTGTTGAGCCAGGCGTTCGTACCGCTGATCTCGGGCACCCAAAGAAAATGGATCGTCCGCTTCGGAGGCGGAAGCTTTCCTTCCTTCACGAGTCGCATGTAGGCACGCCCCATCTCAAGAGTCAGTGCACAACCGGAGTTATCATCGTTGGCGCCCTGCTTGATGTAGGCTTCATACAAATGACCTGAGACTGCAATGGTCTGGTCGGTGGTACCATCTCCGGGAATCATCGCATGGACGACCTCGAGCTCTCCCGGAAAAGTCTCAGCAGTCACGATAGATTTCAGCACGACCTTTTTTCCCTGGCCGAGCAGTGTGGATATCTCGCGAGCCACACGAGGTCCGACGGCCCAACCGAATCCTCCCTTTTTTCCTTCGGGGGGATTTGCCGAGATGCTCGCCCACAGGATAACATCCGGATAATCATCCGGCCGCAAGTTATTGAACGTGACAACACCGGCTGCGCCCCGCTCGAACACACCGAGCCTCTGCAGGGCGGATGGATTAGCAGAGCCGAGGATAATCTTATCTTTAACATCTTTGTTTGCATAGTCCTCGTTGCGAGCCCCAACACCGACGTCGACCACTTCGGCCGTCACTTCACCGGGCTCACTGTTCGTTACAAGCGAGATGGCCACATCGTAAATGTCGTAGAGTTTGCGGACTTGCGGCTCCACCATCCAGAGCTCTCCGCGGGTCGGCTGCCAAAGTTTCTGCTGTTGGGGGAATGATTCGACCTCCACGCTACTGAAACCGTATTCCTTGGCAAACTTGACCATGACCTCCGTTTCGCGGAAGTATCCGGCATACTCCGACGTCGGCCGCACTCGCGGGTACGGAACAAGCTCCTCGACGTGATGCATGGCCCGTTCACCGGATGCCTCGTTAATGATCGCGCGCATCTGGTCCCACGGCAGGAGTGTTCGATCCTCACGCTCCTGAGCAACGACGAGGCCTAGAGTAAGACCGTAGAGGAACAGCCACGAGAGGAGTAACGGAAGTCTACGCATGGCGTGAATCCTTTCGAGGATGGAGGAAAAATGGAGTAATGGAGTAATGGAGTAGTCGATTGGCGGAAAAAATGCGA
>JBGOVN010000307.1:0-2758 GCA_041478155.1 Bacteroidota bacterium
CACTTTGCGCGGTTTGCACCGGAGTTCGATGTGAATCCCAAACGATCGATCTTCAGAATTTACCGCGATGTCCGCTTCAGCAAAGATAAGACCCCCTACAAGACGCATATTGCCGCGCACTTTGTACTCAGGGGCAAACCGAAGGGCTTCCTGGGGTCCGGATACTATATGCATATCGACCCGAAAGAATGTTTCGTCGGCGCTGGCATCTACATGCCCGACAACGATCAGCTGAAAAGAATTCGCAAAGCGATCGTCGTGGGGTCCGAAGAATTCCTCAAGATCATCAACGACCGTAGATTCAAGAAGCTGTTTGGAAAAATCGAAGGAGAAAAGTTGAAAAGAATACCCCGAGGCTACGATGAGAACCATCCGATGGCAGAAATGTTGAAGTTCAAACAATTCTTCGTTGGAGTCGGATGGCCACCAGGAAAATGTCACAGCCGAAGATTCATTCAGAACGTGGCAGATGTTTGTGAGGCCGCCACGCCGTTCGTACGCTTCCTGAACGATTCCTTCGTCTAACCTAGAACTATTTTAAATTTAAAATAGTTTTCCTCCATCCCGACCTAGTATCTCGTACAACGGTCGGACACCAACACCTCCCGCGGAAAGCCCTTCTCTCACAACCCCTGCAATCGTCTGCGCCTCCGGCCTATCACCATGGATGCATTGAGTGCCGAAGCAAACAACTCCGTTTCTTGACAATTCGGCCAATCATGGGTATATTAGGTGAAGTTCAAGCGGGTGAATCCTTCGGGAAACGCCCCCTTTTTGTTTTAGGCGAGGACGATGGATACCTATGGCTGAAGTAGTACACGGAGTCCCACAAACGGTCGAAACGCTTGACAGCATCCCCGCGATGCTCCCCGTCCTGCCCCTTCGCGACGTCGTCGTCTTCCCGTACATGTTATTCCCGGTGCTCGTAGGCAGAGAATCATCGTTGCGTGCCGCCAGCACTGCGCTCGAGCGAGGAAAAAACATCTTCCTCATCGCTCAAAAAAACGCGACAGTTGATGAGCCCACACCCGAAGATGTTTATCGCGATGGAACCGTTGCAAAGATTATCCAAATGCTCAAGCTCCCCAATGGCTTGATGAAGATTCTTGTCGACGGGGTTGTCCAGGCAAGCACGAAGAGATTCCTCCCAAATCCAAACTTCCTGGAGGCGGAAGTTGTCATCAACAAACTCCCTCTTCCCGCAGGACGCGAGATCGACGCTCTGGTGCGTCACAACGCGACCCTCTTCACTGAATACGTGCGGCTGAACCGAAATATTGCCCCCGAGGTGCTTATCACGTTCGAGGGAATTCGCGAACCTCAACGCAAGATGTATTATATCGCGTCAAACATCCTGCAGGGTGTCGAGGTGAAACAACGCATTCTGCAGATTCAGGTTCTGCGTGACCAGCTTTACGAACTTTCAAAGATCCTCTCTACCGAAGTAGACATCCTGAAGATCGAGAAAGACATCGACAATAAAGTCCAGGACAATATTCAGAAATCACAACGGAAGTTCTTCATTCAAGAACAAATCCGCATACTCCAGGACGAGCTTGGTGAGGATGAATCCTCGCCCGAGCTGGCAAAAGTCAAAGACCAGATTGTCAAGGCGAAAATGCCGAAAGAGGTTGAAGAAAAGGCGTTGGAAGAGTTCAACAAATTGAAGAAAACCTCGCCGATGTCGCCAGAATTTGCAGTGACACGTAATTATCTCGACTGGATCATCGCCGTTCCCTGGGTCAAACGCACGAAAGACAACCTGAAGGTTGACCACGTACAGTCGATACTGAACGCCGACCACTATGGCCTCGATAAACCCAAGGATCGAATCCTCGAGCATATCGCCGTGCTGAACCTTGTGAAGGAGATGAAAGGTCAGATTCTTTGTTTTGTTGGACCGCCCGGAGTGGGCAAGACGTCGCTTGCAAAATCGATTGCGCGTGGGCTCGGCCGAAAGTTTGTTCGTATTTCCCTTGGGGGTGTTCGTGACGAAGCAGAAATTCGCGGACATCGGCGCACCTACATCGGCTCGATGCCGGGGAAAATCATCCAGTCGATGAAAAGGGCCGGAACGGTCAATCCCGTTATGCTGATGGATGAGGTTGATAAAATGAGCATGGACTTCCGGGGTGATCCTTCCGCCGCGCTGCTTGAGGTCCTCGACCCCGAGCAAAACGTCGCCTTCAACGATCATTATCTCGAAGTTGATTACGATCTTTCAAAGGTGCTCTTCATTACGACGGCAAACGTACGGTATCAAATCCCGCTGCCGCTTCAAGACCGGATGGAAATCATCGAATTGCCGGGCTATCTGGAGCACGAGAAAAAGGAAATTGCAAAGCGTCACATCATTCTGAAACAACTCAAAGAACACGGTTTGCACGAGCGCGAGGTGGCGTTTAGCGACGAAGCGATCCTCAAGATTATTCAGGAATATACACGTGAAGCGGGGGTTCGAAATCTTGAGCGCGAAATCGCCTCCGTCTGCCGCAAGGTGGCCAAAGATATCGTTCTTGCTTATCAAAAGAACGGGAAGCACGAAAAGAAGTCGTCGAGAAAAGCTGTGCTTGTTACACCCGCTGTCGTGGAGAAGTACCTCGGAGTCCCAAAATTTAGAAAAAAAGCGGCAGAGCGCGAGCGGCGAGTCGGTTCCGTAACCGGGCTTGCATGGACGAGCGTCGGCGGCGACATCCTGAATGTCGACGTCACGATCATGCGCGGTGCGGAAAAACTCACTCTGACCGGTCAGCTTGGA
>JBGOVN010000326.1:0-2513 GCA_041478155.1 Bacteroidota bacterium
ATTCTTCACCGAATGTTTCTTGATATTCTTGCCGATTGGGCTTGATCATTGTGGGTAGTGCCTGTAGTCCTCGTTTGAAAGCTTTGCCGTAAGAGTCGAGAACACTCTTGATGCCTGCTATATTCGCCGACAAGATTGCTTCACGATAAACATCATCAGCCTCGGGACATGGTGAGCTTCCGCTGCAAACAACCCATGTAGTCTTGCGAACAAGCCCGTTGATTTTCTTCCTAAGCTTCTGAACACCGGAAGCCGAAACCCGCCTGGCTGGTTCAAACACGGCAGTCGACGTTCCATCGGGCTCGAGATAAGTCACTCCTTCCCTCGTCATAACGCCGGAGTCAACGAAGTCGTGACTGAGTCCCTCTTTTTTTAGCAATCTCTCGATAATTGAGCCAACCTCTCCCCCCAGGAATCCTGTTGCAAGAACGCTTACTCCAAGACATTTCAACTGACGGGCAACATTGATTCCCTTTCCTCCTGCCACCAATTCAAGTTTCGAGGCCCGGTGAATTCTCCCCCTCGCCAAAGACTCTACCTGTAGCGTCTTATCCAGCATCGGATTCAACGTTACCGTCGTGATCATCGAAGAAGGGCCATCGCGGCAGAAACGGTCGCATCTTCGTGAACAACGGCACAGAAGGCATCTATCAGCTTGACCATGTTGGGATGCTGCCAGACTGAGCGGCCGAACACGATACCGGCAACGTCGGCCTGTACACACTCGTGGGCAAACTTAAGAAGAGACTCATCACTTTGGTCCTTCTTTGGTCCGCCCGCTACGATAACCTTTGCCCCGCAGGTCTGAACTACTTTTCGAAAGGAGGCCAGATTTCCCGAGTACCTCGTCTTGACGATGTCTGCACCATGTTCGGCGGCGATGCGGGATACGGATATGGTTTCGTCTTCGACACCACCGGATTGTTTCTTCGTGACAAAAACGTCCCGTTCAAAATGATTATTGAGTAAACTTGGAGCGAGCACTTCGGATATCAGCGGGAGTCCCCACTTGTCCGCCTCTTCCGCAGTGTTCCCCAGCCGTCGCAATGAAGTCGAATCGAACTCTGTCCCGACAAACGTAAAGATAATTCCCGCATCAACGCCCAGCCGCACTGCGTACTCAACACTACAGAGAGGCTCATAATCACCTGCCACGGGTGTGAACCTTGTGAAACCGCCGTCCATCCGCAAGATAACACCGAGTTCGCCAAGGGACGGAAGAATATTTTGTAATACTCCGGGTGTAACCAGCACGGCGTCGGCATTGGTTTTGGAGATTCGCTCCGTCAGTGCTCGCGGATCTTCCAAGCCCTCGGGAACGCCGCCGTACTGCCCGTGGTCGAACGGAATGATGACGGCCCGTTTATGTTTCCAGATTCTACGAATTCTAAGCTGTTTACCCGTGTTCATTTGTGTTCACTCTCGTCGACATTTCTGAATTATTCGTTGAACGGCACAACATCTTCCCAGTACCGCCATTTCACAAATCCGACCTTCGGAGGTGTTCCATCAGGCTGCAATCCATGCGTATTGGGCAGAGCTGCCATAAGTTTCTTCCCTTTATACATCACCTTAAGGACGTTCGACGCACTATAACGGATCGAGTTCTTCTCGAGCGTTGCGAACAGGAAATCGGCATCGGTCTCGAAGCCGCCGTATGCCACTTTTCCAAGGTCATACTGATAGCGGGGGCGGATATTTTCACGAGCTACATCCATCTCAAGGTCAATCTTGACACCCATGATTGATTTCTTACCATCCTGGTCGATCTCCAAACCGACCGCTTTGTAGGGGGAAGAAGTCTGGATGAGATGTACTTTTTTGATGAGACTTTCCACTCGTTCCGTGCGTTCATGCGGGATCAGAACAGTCACAAACACCTCCGTATCTCCGCCCTTATACGAACTTGAACTGGTCTGATAAACGGCTTGTTCCATGTGTTGGCTTCGACTGATCGGCTCGACACCGGCCGTTTTCGCATAGGTCTCCGGAAAATAAATCAGGAGCGAACGATTCCGCGAGAACTGAAAATTCAGAATGGAATCGGTGGCAACGTCGAAGAACTGCTCGCCTCGTTGCAAAATGTGCTGCGCATGCCAGAAATTCGTGAAGGTGAAAAAATCCGGACGAAGGATCTTCACTCCATCAATCACGATAAAAAAATCACCCTGTTTGTTATAAATGATACTCCGATCCCATTCATATCCTAGCGTTTCATCGATGAGTCTCGTCCGGCTCATGTCCACTTCTTTGAGATTCAGGAAATCAACCTTCTGAGTACGGACGGGCCGATACGCACCAGAGTTTTGGACATACTCCAGAACCGACTGGTGCCGGTCTTTTTCGTTCAGCCGGACGACGAGTCGGTTGTGAAAATAATCCTGACGCCAGGCACCGTAAACTCCGCTCGGGAGGTCGTTGCGGTAGTCCGCATCATGGAGCAGCACGGAACCCTTGCTCATCAGAAGCGCGATGCTGTTTTCATCGGCGTGACCATGAGTCATTTTCTCTTC
>JBGOVN010000114.1:0-5143 GCA_041478155.1 Bacteroidota bacterium
CTGTTCTTGTCCCGACCGGATTGACAATTGAGCTTCCACTCGGTTACGAGGCGCAGGTCAGGCCGCGGAGCGGTCTAGCGATCAAACACAACATTGGTGTTCTCAACTCGCCGGGTACGATCGATTCTGACTATCGTGGTGAGATTAGAATTATCCTTACGAATTTCGGTTCGGCTCCGTTTATCGTACGCAGGGGAGACCGTATTGCACAAATGGTTGTGACACGCTATACGCGGGTCGACTGGGATGAGGTCCGCAAGCTCGAAGAAACGGGGAGAGGTTCTGGAGGGTTCGGCCACACCGGAATTGAATCAGTGAAAGGGAACGAGAATGGCGAATCAGCGCCGTAAAGCAGTGAAGGAATTGCCCTGGGACTCGCTCTTCACATCCCTCGGGCGCATCGAGGTCGTGCTGCTCGTCGGCGGGGTTCTTCTGCTTCTTGTCCTTATCTACACCATTCAAGTCATCGTCTCTCCGTTCCTCGTGCTGGGCGCCATCCTCTTCATCCTCTACCCACTCCGGCGTTATTTGCTCGCGAGAAACGTGATGTGGCTTTCGATCATTCTCTTCGCCCTCTGGTTCCTTCACTCCGTCTCGAACATCCTGGCGCCGTTTCTTGTCTCGTTGGTTTTCGCGTACGTCCTGAGCCCTGTCGTCGACGCAGTCGAGCGGTTCAGAATTCCCCGATGGGTGAGCTCGTTGGTCCTCATCCTTCTCGTTCTCGCCGCCGTTACGCTCATTCTCTTCTTCGTCCTCCCGGTTGCGTTGACGCAATTCGAAGGAGTCCTCGACACAATCTCCAAAATCATCGCCGAATTTAGAACTTCTATGGGGGACAATGGTTTCGTCCGCCTGCTCGTGCGGTACGGGGTCCCGCCGGAGGAGATTCGCAACACCATCGCGAACCAGCTCACCCCGAAGGTCCAGGACATACTGAAGGGACTCCTGAGTGCCATCCTTGCAGTCGTGAGTAGTATTTCGAACCTCCTGACTCAGGTCTTCTACATCATCCTGGTACCGTTCCTGACGTTCTATATCCTCACCGATTTTCCGAAGATCGGTCACAGATTCAAAAAACTCTTTCCGCGAAAGATCCGCGACCAGGTTGGTGACTACATGCAGCGTGCCGACGCCCTTATTGGGCGTTATCTCCGCGGCGCGCTGACGGTGGCCCTCTTCCAGGGAGTTGCCGTATCGGTTTTATTCTCCGTGTTCGGCATCAAGTATGCGTTGCTGCTCGGATTGTTGGCTGCATTATTTGACCTCATCCCTTACTTCGGATTGATAGTCCTGATGGCCCTCTCTGTTTTCGTGGCGACGTTCAGCGGACCTCCGGTCGTACCAAAGGTTATTTTTGCTCTCGCCTCCGTCTGGTTACTTCATATTGTGGAGCTGGTGTTTCTTTCGCCACGCATCGTCGGGAGCAAGGTCGGATTACATCCCCTTCTCATCATCCTGTCTCTTCTCATCTTCATGTACTTCCTCGGATTCGTGGGGCTCCTCATCGCCGTACCCACGACGGCCCTGATCATCCTGTTCGTCCGCGAATGGGAAGCTCGGCGCAGGGGTCCGGTTGGAAGCCCGGAGGAATCGAACCTCCCAGTCCCGTAAATGCCAGGAACACTCTATCTCGTTGCAACACCGATCGGCAATCTTGAGGATATTACCTATAGGGCCCTTCGCATTTTGAAGGAGGTTGACATCGTCGTGTACGAAGAGCGGAAGGAGGGGGCCCGTTTGTTACGACACTTTGGAATCGAGAAGCCCGTCGAGAGTCTGAATGAACACAACGAACTTGCGGCGACTCAAGTCATTCTGGAAAAACTTTCGGAAGGGAAATCAGTCGGTCTCATCTCGGATGCGGGGACGCCCGTGTTTTCAGACCCGGGCCGGATTCTCGTGCAGAAGGCGATCAGCGCCGGTATAACAATCGTGCCAATCCCCGGGGCATCATCACTCCTCCCGGCATTAACCGTCTCAGGATTTTCGCTGAACCAATTTTTGTTCTACGGTTTTCTCTCACCGAAGCGGGAACGGCGTGTGCGGGAACTCCAGTTGCTGAAGCGGGAACAGCGGACGATCGTTTTTATGGATACGCCGTATCGTTTGCTGCAGGTTGTACGTGATATTGCAGAGGTGCTTGGCGGAGCGCGGAACGTGTGTGTTGCATTCGACCTCACGTTGCCGACTGAGGAAGTTTTTCACGGGACAGCCGAGTCTCTCTATCAGCAATTCCTGAAGAGCGAGAAGAAGGGGGAGTTTGTTATTGTCCTTGAGGGAGCTCCCTAGAAACTATTTCAAAAACCAACCCCCGTCATGGAATCAGGACTGCCGAGGCGATGACGGTCGTCCATAATCCGTTCTTGTCTCCCTCAGCTGACTGCGTGATGTTAAACGTGCGAATGATCTTTCCCGACATTTTGAAAATCTTTTCGCGTTCATCCCACGCTGTGTTCGAATCAAATTGCACCCCCAGAGTCGTCGCCAGCATCGTGGCTGCAAGATCCTCGGCATAATCCCCCGCACGCTCGTCCGTCTCCCCATACGGGTGGTGTTCAGAAAGGTAGCCGTATTGCGTCTCATCGCTCGGCTGAGCCACTCCGATCGACGCCGCGATCAAGCGATTCGGTTCGTTCGTCGCATTGCGGGCCATCACGCAGAAGGTGATTCCCCCCGGTGACAGGAGTTTCAGTCCATCGTCTTTCGTAATGCGTTTGCACCCCGGCGGATAAATGCTGGAGACGGTGACGATGTTGCACTTCTCGATGCCGGCGTCGCGCAAGGCAAGCTCGAACGATTGCAAATAATCCTTGTGTCTTCCGACCCCTTTGGTGAAGAACATTTTCTGAGGTACGAACAATGTCTCATCTCCGCTTTTTGAGTTTAGAAATAGTGGGCTTACGCGCTACGGCCACGAGGCGAGCTTATTCTTCGCTGGCTCCGCGGGTCAAGACTTTCGAACTTTCAAAAATCTTCGTTTTCCAACCTTCAAAATAAACTCTTTCTTTTCCGGAATTACCGCACCGACATCGGTCACTTTCTCCCCGTCGATGGTCACTCCTCCCTGTTCGATGAGCCGCTTTGCTTCGCCTCGAGAAGTTGCCAGATGGGCCTTTGTCATCAATTCTGCCACGGTGGAGGAGCCGTTCGCCGACTGAAGCTTATACTCTTCGACCTCGTCGGGTAGACTCTTATCGACGAATATCCGGTCGAATTCCTCTTCGGCTTTTTTTGCCGCTTCCTTGGAGTGATACATCCCCACGAGCCTTCGAGCGAGTTCCCTCTTCAAGTCACGGGGATTGACCGCCGGCTTTTCAAGCTGGGATTTTACCTCCTTGAGTTCCTTGTTCGACAGGTCGGTCGCAAGTTCGAAATACGAATAGATGAGGGAATCCGGAATTCGCAGGGTCTTCCCGTACATCTCCTTCGGGGATTCATTGATCCCGATGGAATTATCGAGAGACTTGCTCATTTTTTCCACGCCGTCTGTGCCCGGGAGGATCGGGGTCGTCACGATGACCTGCGGAGGCTGTCCGTATTCGCGTTGAATGTCCCTTCCCACCAAAAGATTAAATTTTTGGTCCGTGCCTCCCAGCTCAACATCAGAGTGTATTGCGACAGAGTCCATTGCCTGGGCGAGCGGGTAGAGAAGCTCGTGGAGACTGATCGCTTCGCCCGCCTTATAGCGGCTGGTGAAATCATCGCGCTCGAGTATCCTGGCAACGGTGTACTTGCTCGCAAGTCTGACGACGTCCGCGAAGGTCATCTTCCCCAGCCATTCAGAATTGTAGAACATCGAAATCCGTTGCGCGGAGAGTACCCGCGTTGCCTGTTCAAAATAGGTCTGGCCGTACCGTCGTGTTTCTTCGATCGTGAGTGAGGGGCGAGTCTTGCTCTTGCCCGATGGGTCGCCAATCATGCCGGTGAAGTCGCCGATGATCAGGATCGCCTGATGTCCCAGGTCCTGAAATTGGCGGAGCTTGCGGAGGACGACGGAATGGCCGAGATGCAGGTCGGGTCGGCTCGGGTCGCATCCAAGCTTGACGTTGAGAGGTTTTTTTGCTTTGATGGATTTCTCGATCTTCTTCGCGAGGTCTTCTTCGGGGATGATTTCCGAAGTGCCTCGTTTGATCGTATCCATCTGTTCATTGAGAGGAGGGAACAATGTTTACGTAAAGCTCCTTTTCATTCGCTGAGCAATCGCCCGCTCTGCGTCTCGTTTCTTGGCCGTCTCTCGTTTGTCATACAGTTTCTTGCCTCGTGCGATTGCTAGCTCCACTTTCGCGTAGGGTCCTTTGAAATACACAGAGAGAGGGACAAGTGCAAGTCCTTTTTCCGCGACCTTGCTTAACAACTTCCGGATCTGTTTTATCTGCAGCAGGAGTTTTCTCGTCCGTTTCGGGTCGTGGTTATTGATGTTGCCTTGTTCGTACGGACTGATGTGCATCCCCATCAGCCAAACCTCCCCGTTCTTTATCACCGCGTAACTGTCGTTCAGGTTTGCGTCGCCTTTGCGGAGAGATTTTACCTCCGTCCCCTTCAGTACGATTCCGGCCTCGAGCGTTTCAAGAATTTGGTACTCATGCCGCGCTTTCCGGTTCGAAACATTCAAGCGCTGATCGGTCTCGGCCATACCGTAAAATTTTTGTGATAAACTTAACGGAAAAGAAAAAGAGAATCAAATAGAAAGATCGTTTCCTTCAGAATTTTCGTTGCGCGTTCCGTTCGCAAGAAAGCATCCGTTCCGGTTGACCAACCTCCGATGTGCCGCGCATCTGAGTCCAAAGCCATGCCATGAAGCTTGCTTCAGTACCTGCGAACTGACCCCGCTCCTCCGGATGAAGTCATTTAAAGAGCTCGCAGGCATCTGTACTTTTCCAGAGGAAGGAGTGGCCGGGTAGCCGGCGCCTTCTGCACGTTGAAAAGCAGAGAAGAGCCCGCGCGACCTGTGACATTCCGGCACAAGTAGCTGCATTGCCTTTCAAAGCACTTATCAGTATATTATCACGCTTTTTCAGTGTTTCGGGATCGGTTTAAGGTAACATAACATGATCGAGAGGAATCAAATGGCTGAGAAACAGTTCGATGTCACGGTCGTCGGCAGCGGTCCCGGCGGTTATGTCGCCGCAATCCGGGCGGCACA